>JBKJTX010000288.1:0-8470 GCA_046590315.1 Ramlibacter sp.
CCGGCTGGATGAGCGCGGTGCTGGACATCAGCGAGCAGCGCCGCGTGGAGGAGCTCTCGCGCGCCAGTCAGGATCGGCTGCAGGCCACGGCTCGCCTCGCCACTGTCGGCGAGATGGCGTCGCTGCTCTCGCACGAGCTGAACCAACCGCTGGCGGCGATCTCAAGTTATGCCACCGGTTCGATCAATTTGCTTCGCGCCCAAGTGCTGGCGGGCAACGGTGCAGACGAACCGCTGGCGGAGATCGAAGTGGCGATGCAACGAATCGCAGAACAGGCCGAGCGGGCGGGCAAGGTGATCAAGAGCGTGCATGATTTCGTGCGCCGACGTGACAAGGAGCGCGAACCCGTGGCCGCGCAAGCGCTGCTCGATGCCATCATGCCGCTGGTGAACCTGCAGTCCCGCAAGCTCGGGGTGCGCGTGGAAACCCACGTGAGAGGAAGACTGCCCCCGGTCTTGTGCGACCGCACGATGGTCGAACAGGTACTGCTCAACCTCGCGCGTAACGCGATGCAGGCGATGGACCAAGCCGGTGTACTCGACCCGTCCCTGGTCATCGAGGTGAAGAGGGTTGGCGGCGCGGACCGGTCGCCGGCAGGCAAGGCTTGGCTCGAATTTGCGGTGGCGGATGTGGGGCCGGGCATCCCTGAAGAAGTGAAGCAGCAGCTGTTCACGCCGTTCTTCACTACCAAGCCCGAAGGCATGGGCCTGGGCCTGTCGATGTGCCGCACGGTGGTGGAACAACATGGGGGATTTCTCGGATTCGAGCCCAACCGTCCGCAAGGTACGATTTTCCGATTCACCTTGCCGGTCGACCCCGGCGACATTCGCACTGGCAGAAACAGTGTGACCAGGCCCTGATGCAACCCGCCCTCAACGCAACTGTGTTCATCGTCGACGACGACGCGAGCGTACGCGAAGCGCTCGCCTGGCTGCTGCGATCGCGCCGCCTGCTCAGCGAAAGCTATAGCGGCGGCGAAGAATTCGATGCCATGCTGGCCGGCGCGCTGTCTCCGTCTCACCCCTCCTGCCTCTTGCTGGACGTGCGCATGCCCGGCATGAGCGGCCTTGCGCTCTTCGACAAACTGGTCGAGCGAGGCCTCGTCGATGTGATGCCCGTGATCTTCCTGACCGGACATGCCGACGTGCCGACCGCGGTGGACATGGTCAAGCGCGGAGCCTTCGATTTCTGCGAGAAGCCGTTTTCCGACAACGCCCTGGTGGACCGTGTGGAGGAGGCGCTGAAGCACTCGGCCGACGTCCTGGCCGCCCACCGCGACAAGCAGCTGGTGCAAACGCGCTTGGGCGAACTCACCGAGCGCGGGCGCGACGTGATGCGTCTGGTGGTCGAAGGCTTGCCCAACAAGTTGATAGCCGACCAGCTCGACATCAGCGTGCGCACCGTCGAAGTCCATCGCGCCCGCGTATTTGACAAAATGGAAGTGAAGTCCGCTGTCGAGCTGGCGAATCTTCTGCGCACAAGCTAGCGCTATTGCTCCTTGTCGTCCCGTATCGGTTCGCCTTTTTTGCGCCCGGAGAACATCGTCCACCACACAATCAGCACGAGCAACAACAACGCCAGCAAGGCTTCGAGCAGAATCAGGAGCATGAACCGTTTCCTCGGGTTGGCGGCCATTGTAGGAATGTTGGCCGGCTGCGCTGGACGCACCCTCGCGCCGGATGAAGTCCAACCACCACGGGCGTCGCCCTCAGCGACGGCTCCTTCAGACACAAGTGCTTTGCCACCTGCGCTCCTGCAGCCCCGCAGCCGCTGGCAGCCGGTGCGATGGGGTGAACTGCCGGGTTGGTCCGACGATGCATTGCATGAGGCCTGGAATGCCTGGCTCAAAAGCTGCGAGCGGCCCGGCCCGGCCTTCGCGCCGCTGTGTCCCGAGGTTCGTCGCTTGGCAATCGCCAGCGCGGACGAACAACGCGCATGGATGATGCGCCGCTTGCAGCCTTACCGGGTCGAGCCGCTGCAGGGTTCGGCGGAGGGATTGCTGACCGCCTACTACGAGCCCTTTCTGGAGGCGAGCCGGCAACCGACAGCAACGCAGGCCATTCCGCTGTACCGCCCACCGGTCGGTCTGTCCACCCGCAAGCCCTGGTACACGCGCCAGGAGATGGAAACGTTGCCGGAAGCGCGCGCCGCGCTGCGCGGCCGCGAGATTGCCTACGTTGCGGATCCGCTCGACGCGCTGGTGTTGCAGATCCAAGGTTCGGGACGCGTGCGCATCAGCGAACCTGACGGCAGCCAGCGAATCGTTCGGCTGGCGTATGCGGCCACCAACGAACAGCCTTACCGCAGCGTGGGCACTTGGCTGTTGCAACAAGGCGCCACTCGCGATGCGTCGTGGCCCGGGATCAAGGCCTGGGCGCAACAAAACCCGCAGCGCCTGAACGAGATGCTGTGGACCAATCCACGGGTGGTGTTCTTTCGCGAAGAAGCCCTGTCGGAACTGGATGCCGCGTTCGGTCCGCGCGGCGCGCAGGGCGTGGCGTTGACGCCGGGGCGGTCGATCGCGGTGGACAAGGACAGCATCCCATACGGCACGCCGGTGTGGCTTGCTTCCCCCGGCCCTGCCGTCAACCTGCAGCGCCTGGTGCTTGCGCAAGACACGGGCAGCGCGATCGTCGGTGCAGTGCGGGCGGATTACTTTACCGGTTGGGGTCCGGATGCGGGCGAACTGGCCGGCCGTGTGAAACAGCCGCTGCGGTTGTGGGTGTTTTGGCCCAAGTGAACACAGCCGCAAGCGGACACACTAATTCGAGCCGTCGCCGCACAATGACGCGAATGAAAACACCTGTACCCCCGCGCTCTATGCTGCAGCGAGCTGCGGGCATGGCCGCGCTGGTGGCGCTGGCCGGTTGTGCGGTGGCGCCCCCTGCCGGCCGCGCGGCCTCCCCTGCCGCAGCGCCCCTCTCGGCTCCGGCGCCCGGCGCCATCGCCCGCTACCGGTGCGACCACGGCATCACTTTCACGGTGCTGTTCGAAAACGGTTCGGCCGTCGTCGACGCCGGTCCTCGTGGTTCCAACACCCTGCAGCGCGACGCCGGTGAGTACACCCCGCAGCAGGCGGTGTACAGCGGCATGCGGCTGCGCGCCGAATTCGGCCTCGGCCCCAATAGCCGCGAGGCGGTGTTGCATTACCGGTGGCCCGCGGTTGAGGCGCACTGCGTGCGCGACTAGCTGATCGCATGGGCCTCGAGACGAAAAGACATATCCCGGCCAGAAGCCTACACTTTGCCTTCCCCCAGGAGACAAGACGTCCATGAACGCTCCGCTACCCGAACACATCCGCAAAGCTCTGGAAACCGTCACGCTCGACGACAAGTATTCGCTCGACTACGGACGGGCGTTCATGAGCGGCGTCCAGGCCCTCGTCAAGCTGCCCATGCTGCAGCGCCTGCGCGATGCGCAGGTGGGAAAAAACACCGCCGGCTTCATCAGCGGCTACCGCGGTTCGCCGCTGGGTGGTTACGACCAGGCGCTGTGGAAAGCCGAGAAGTACCTCAAGGCACAGAACATCGTGTTCCAGCCTGGTGTCAACGAGGAGCTGGCGGCCACCGCCATCTGGGGCACGCAGCAACTGGGCTTTACACCCAAAGAGAGTCACAAGTTCGACGGCGTATTCGGCATCTGGTATGGCAAGGGCCCGGGCGTTGACCGCACCTCTGACGTCTTCAAGCACGCCAACCTCGCGGGTACGACGCCGTGGGGCGGCGTGATCGCCGTCGCGGGCGACGACCATGTCGCCAAGAGCTCGACGGCCGCGCACCAAAGCGACCACATCTTCAAGGCCTGCGGCCTGCCGGTTTTCTTTCCCGCCAGCGTGCAGGAAATTCTAGACTTGGGCATCCACGCGTTCGCCATGAGCCGCTATGCGGGCGTATGGGCCAGCATGAAGACCATCCAGGAGGTCGTGGAGTCCAGTGCCACGGCGATGATCGACCCGCAGCGCGTTGACATCCGCATGCCGACCGATTTTGTGATGCCACCGGGCGGCGTGCACATCCGCTGGCCTGACGCCGCGCTGGAACAGGAGGCGCGCCTGTTCGACTTCAAGTGGTACGCGGCGCTGGCGTACATCCGTGCCAACCGGCTGAACTACAACGCGATCGAGGGCCCGAATGACCGCTTCGGCCTGATCGCGAGCGGCAAGGCCTACAACGACACGCGCCAAGCCCTGATGGACCTGGGCCTGGACGATGCCGCCTGCCGGCAGTTGGGCATTCGCTTGCACAAGGTGGGCGTGGTGTGGCCGCTGGAAGCGCAGGGCACGCGCGAGTTTGCGCAAGGGCTGCGTGAAATCCTGGTGGTCGAAGAAAAGCGCCAGGTGATTGAATATCAGGTGAAGGAAGAGCTTTACAACTGGCGCCCCGACGTTCGCCCGAATGTGATCGGCAAATTCAACGAGGTCGAAGGCGATCAGTCGGGCGGCGAATGGTCGCAGGCCAATCCTGCCGGCAACACGCTGCTGCGGGCCAACGCCGACCTGTCGCCTGCGCTCATCGCGCGAGCCATCGCCCATCGGCTCAAGAAGCTCGGTGTGGACGGCGAGATGGGCGCGCGCATCCAGGCGCAGCTCGCAATTCTTGAAGCCAAAGAGCGGTCCATGCAGGTGCTGGAGGTCAAGGGCGACCGTGCGCCGTGGTTCTGCTCGGGCTGCCCGCACAACACGTCGACGGTCGTGCCCGAAGGCTCGCGCGCGATGGCCGGCATTGGTTGCCACTTTATGGCGACCTGGATGGATCGCTCCACGATCGGCTTCACGCAGATGGGCGGCGAGGGTGTGCCGTGGGTCGGCCAGCAGCCGTTCACCACCGAGCCCCATGTGTTTGCCAACCTGGGCGACGGCACCTACTTCCACAGCGGCTCGTTGGCGATCCGCCAATCCATCGCCGCCGGCGTCAACATCACCTACAAGATTCTGTACAACGATGCGGTCGCAATGACCGGTGGGCAACAGATTGGCGAGCGCCCGGAGGGGCATTCGGTACTCCAGATCGCGCACAGCATGATTGCCGAAGGCGTGACGCGCGCAGTGATCGTGACCGACGAGCCCGGGAAGTACACCGTGGCCAAGCTCCCACCAGGTGTAGAGGTGCATCACCGCGATGAACTGGACCGTCTTCAGCGCGCGTTTCGGGAAATCAAAGGCACGTCGGTCATCATCTACGACCAGACCTGCGCCACGGAGAAACGCCGCCGCCGCAAGCGCGGCACGATGGTCGATCCGGCTGTGCGCGTGGTGATCAATGATTTGGTATGCGAAGGCTGCGGCGACTGCAGCGTAAAAAGCAATTGCCTGTCGGTAGAGCCGCTCGAAACCGAATTCGGCCGCAAACGCGTCATCAACCAGAGCACCTGCAACAAGGACATGAGTTGCCTCAAGGGCTTTTGCCCGAGCTTCGTCACCGTTGAAGGCGGGCAACTGAGGAAGAAGGCAAAAGAAGAGGGCGTGTCGCCGTTTGAGCTCGGCGCGCTGCCCGACCCGCGCTTGCCGGCGATCCACGGCGCGTTTGGCATCGTGGTGGCCGGCGTCGGCGGCACCGGCGTCATCACCATCGGCCAATTGCTCGGCATGGCAGGGCATATCGAAGGCAAGGGCATCGTGACGCAGGATTCGGCGGGCCTTGCGCAAAAGGGCGGCGCCACCTGGAGCCACGTGCTGATTGGTGAGCAAGCCGACGACATCCGCACTACGCGCGTGGGCATGGCCGGCGCCGATCTCATCATCGGCTGCGATCCGATCGTGGCGGCCGGCAAGGAAACGGTGCTGCGCATGCGCGAGGGCCGCACCCATGTCGCCCTCAATGCGCACAGCACGCCGACAGCCGCGTTTGTGAAGGACGGCAATTGGGCCAACCCGGCCGATGCCTGCGCCGCGGAGATCGTGAAGGCGGTAGGGCCGGCCGGTGTATCGGCGTTCAACGCCGACGCCGTGTCGACCAAGCTCATGGGCGACAGCATCTACACCAACCCGATGATGTTGGGTTACGCGTGGCAAAAGGGCTGGATTCCGCTTGGCCGCGAATCGCTGATGCGCGCCATCGAGCTCAATGGTGTCACGGTCGACAAGAACAAGGCGGCTTTCGAGTGGGGCCGCCGCGCCGCCGAAGACTGGGCTTCGGTCGAGAAGCTGCTGGGGTCAGCGCAGGTCATCGAGTTCAAGAAACGCGAAACGCTCGAAAATACCATCGCGCGGCGCGTCGAGTTCCTCACCGACTACCAAAACGCCGCCTATGCGCACAGCTACCGAAACTTTGTGCAGAAAGTGCAGCTGGCCGAAACGTCGCTGGGCAAGACCGTGCTGACCGAGGCGGTCGCGCGCTATCTCTTCAAGCTCATGGCGTACAAGGACGAATACGAGGTGGCACGACTGCACGCGCAGACTGGCTTCGAGCAAAAGATCGCCGCCATGTTCGAAGGCGATTACAAGATCAACTTTCATCTGGCGCCGCCGCTCACCTCCAGGCGCAACGACAAAGGGGAACTGCAAAAGAGCAAGTTCGGCCCCGCCATGATGACGGGCTTTCGCATGCTGGCGCGGCTGAAGGGCCTGCGCGGGACGGCGTTCGACTTATTTGGGCGGACCGAAGAGCGCCGGACCGAGCGCGCGCTGATCTCCGAGTACCGCGCCAGCATCGACGAAGTTCTGGCGAAGCTGGTTGCCGGCAACCACGCGCTGGGGGTTGAGATTGCACGCGTTCCCGACCAGATCAAGGGATTCGGCCATGTGAAGGAGCGCAACCTGGCCGCCGCCCGCGTGCAATGGAGCCAGCTCCTTGTCCGCTGGCGCGAGGGAAGTCTCGCACAGCGCGTGGCGTGATGCGCTGTTGAGCCCGCGCAACGCAAGAGCCGGCTAGTTACAACTTCTTACTCGGCTGCTCGCCGCATACAATCGGACGCTTTCGCGCTGCGGCAAAGTAGCCGTGCGGCTTCGCCGCGAGCGCACGACCTGAACGTCCTGGAGCCTCTGTGTTCATTTCTTCCGCCTTTGCCCAGACCGCCGCTGGCGGCGACATGTCTTCTTCGCTGATGAGCATGTTGCCGTTGGGGCTGATGTTCGTGGTGCTTTATTTCGTGATGATCCGCCCCCAGATGAAGCGGCAGAAGGAGCATCGCATGATGGTCGAGGCGCTGGCCAAGGGCGATGAGGTCGCGACCTCCGGCGGCCTGCTGGCCAAGGTGACCAAGCTCGGCGATACGTATGTGAGTGTCGAGATCGCGAACGGCGTGGAAGTGCAGTTGCAACGCAGCGCCGTCGTGCAGGTCTTGCCCAAGGGCTCCATTAAGTAAGCCGAACCGGGCGCTGTGCGCCCCTGTCCTTCAGGTCTCAGCATGAACCGATACCCGGTCTGGAAATACGCGATCATCCTGATTGCTCTCTTGGTGGGGGCGATCTACACCCTGCCCAATTTCTTCGGCGAGGCCCCGGCCGTGCAGGTGTCGGCGGCCAAGTCCACGGTCAAGGTGGACACGACGACGCAGGCCAAAATCGAACAGGCGCTGGCCGCGGCCGGCATTCGGCCGGAAGCCGTGACGCTGGACAACGCGTCGGTCAAGGTCCGCCTGGCCAGCACCGATACGCAGCTCCAGGCCAAGGATGCCATTCAGAAGGCCCTGGTGCCTGACCCATCCGATCCGGCGTACGTGGTCGCTTTGAACCTGCTTTCACGCTCGCCGAAGTGGCTGTCGGCGTTGCACGCTGCGCCGATGTACCTGGGCCTGGACCTGCGCGGCGGTGTGCACTTCATGTTGCAAGTCGACATGCAAGCGGCGCTCACGAAGAAAGCGGAGTCCCTGGCCGGTGACTTGCGCAGCATACTGCGTGAAAAGAGCATTCGCCACGGCGGCATCAGCCGAAATGGTCAGACCATCGAAGTGCGCTTTCGCGACACGCAGACGCTGGAAGCGGCCAAGGCCGTGCTGGCCGACCAGTTCCCCGACCTGCAGTCCGTGGATGCGCCGGAAGGCGCCGAGTACAAACTCACCGCCTCCATCCGGTCCGAGGCGGCGCGCCGCGTGCAGGATCAGGCGCTGAAACAGAACATGGTGACCCTGCACAACCGGATCAACGAACTCGGCGTGGCTGAACCAGTGATCCAGCAGCAAGGCCTGGACCGCATCGTGGTGCAGCTGCCGGGCGTGCAGGACACGGCCAAGGCCAAGGACATTCTGGGGCGCACCGCCACGCTGGAAGTGCGCATGGTCGACGAGAGCACCGAAGGCCGCACGGCCGAGATCGGCAGCGGCCCGGTGCCCTTCGGCGATGAGCGCTACAGCGACCGCGAAGGCCGCGCCGTCATCGTCAGGAAGCAGGTGGTGCTGACCGGCGACAACCTGACCGACGCGCAGGCCGGCTTCGACAACCAGACGCAGGAAGCCGCGGTGCACCTGACGCTGGACGCCAAGGGCGCACGCATCTTCAAGGACGTGACCCGAGAGAACGTGGGCAAGCGCATGG
>JBKJTX010000294.1:0-5169 GCA_046590315.1 Ramlibacter sp.
TGGCACCGCAGGACTTCAGCTTCGAACACCTGCGGATCGACGACCTCGCTTTTCAGTCGCTGCACCGTCTCTGGCGGGGTGCTGTCATTGTCCTGGTTGTAGAGGGGCAGGTCGTCGATCCGCAGGTGTTCGAAGCTGAAGTCCTGCGGTGCCAGGCCGGCCAGCGCCAGCGCCAATTTGCGATTGAGGGAGTCGCGGCGGATGCTGCCGACGACGACCGCGATCTTGATAGCCATGGTGTCTCCTTGGATTAACTCTTGATGTACGCACGCCGGTGCTCTTCACTCACCAGGTCCAGGTATTCGTCGTGCCGCCCGATGTAGGCGGCGACGAAACTGCACGAGGCACTGCCTTCAGTCCGCGTGCTCGCACTTCGTCCAACGCGAATTGAACGAGTTTGGAACTCGTATTCTTGCTCATTGGGGTGCCTTTACTCAAAGCATAGCGACGTCCAGGGCTCGGCGTGCGCTCAGGTATCACGCGGATACAGTGCGCCCGACCGCTCGCGAATAAGCCGGACAGAGCAGCGCGGCGTACCCGTACTGCTCGATACAATTGCTGGCTCATGAGCCTGATCACGCGCTGTCCCGCCTGCGGGACGATGTTCAAAGTCGTTCCCGACCAGCTCAGGATCTCTGAAGGGTGGGTGCGTTGCGGACACTGCGCCGACGTGTTCGATGCGTCTGCATACTTGCAAAAGGACACTCAGCCGGCTGAGCCGCACGATCTGATCCGGGCGCATGACGCGGCCACAGCGATGCCGCGCGAACGCGGTTCCCCGGAGCCATCGTCTGAGGCCGCAGAAGGTTTTGAGTCCTCGCTCATTACCGAGGTCGGCGAGAGCCTCAGCGTCGATCCGCCCGACTCGTCCCAACTGGAGGACGAGGCGCTGGGCCTCATGGAACTGCCGCAAGACGAGCCGTTCGAGCTGCGACGCCAAGACATCCCGGTCGCCGAAGAGGCGCGCGGTCGAGCCAGCACGCGCCCGGCCGAGATCGAGCCTGAGCCCGAGCTGCATGACCTTTCCTTCGTGCGCCAGGCGCGCCGTCAGGCCTTTTGGGGCCGACCCCTGGTCCGCGCGGTGCTTTTCATTGCACTGGTGGCGCTGGGCGCCGTGTTCGCCCTGCAGCTGGTGGTGCATGACCGGGACCGGCTGGCCGCCGCCGAGCCGGGCTGGCGGCCGGGGCTGGTCAGGCTGTGCGATGCGCTCGGTTGCACCATCGCGCCGCCGCGCCAGATCGAGGCGCTTGCCATCGACAGTTCTTCGTTCAACAAACTGCGGGGCGACACGTTCCGATTGAACGTGGCGTTGAAGAACCAGGCCGCGACCGAAGTGGCCATGCCCGCACTCGAACTCACGCTCACCGACGCCCAGGACCAGGCGGTGCTGCGCCGAGTCATCCTGGCTGCCGAATTTGCGCCGAGTCGCAGGGTGATCGGAGCAGGCGGCGAATGGGCCGGCTCACTCGCGCTGGTCGTCGCTGCCAATGGCAGTACCAGCCGCGTGGCAGGTTACCGGCTCCTGGCTTTTTATCCCTGATATTTTTGCGAGACTTTTTCAATGGCATCCGTCATCTGCGGCTCCCTGGCTTTCGACACCATCATGAGCTTTCCGGGCCGCTTTGCCGAGCAGATCCTGCCCGACCAGCTCCACATCCTCAACGTCTCGTTCCTGGTGCCGGCGCTGCGGCGGGACTTTGGTGGCTGCGCCGGCAACATCGCCTACAGCCTGAAGCTGCTGGGCGGCGTGCCCTTACCGATGGCGACCGTGGGCAGCGACGGGTCGGAGTATGTGGCGCGGCTTCAGTCGCAGGGCATCAGTTGCGAGTTTGTGCGCGAAGTGGCAGACACCTACACGGCCCAGGCGATGATCATGACCGACCGCGACAATAACCAGATCACCGCCTTCCATCCCGGTGCAATGACGCAGGCGCACATCAACCACATCTCGGCGCGCCCTGACATCAAGCTGGGGATCATCTCGCCCGACGGGCGCGACGCCATGCTCCAGCACGCCGAGCAGTTCAAGGCGGCGGACATTCCCTTCGTGTTTGATCCGGGTCAGGGCCTGCCGATGTTCGACGGCAAAGAACTGGCAGCGTTCATCGAATTGGCGACCTGGGTCACCGTCAACGACTACGAAGGCAAGATGCTGAGCGATCGCACCGGCTGGAGCAGCGCCGATATCTCCAGCCGGGTCAGTGGCTTGGTGGTCACACTCGGCGGGAAGGGCTGCGAGGTCTGGGTCGGCGGCGAAAAGACACTTGTGCCGCCTGTGCGAGCCCGCGAAGTGGTTGACCCCACCGGCTGCGGTGACGCTTGGCGCGGCGCTTTGCTGCACGGTTTGGAGCAGGGATGGGACCTGCCGCGTTGCGCCGAACTCGGCAACCGTGTCGGCGCGATCAAGATCGCCAGCCGCGGCCCGCAGAACTACGCGCTTGGCTAACCGCGCGTTAACCCCGCGCGAGGCTGACGCCGCCGTCCACCACGATGGTTTCGCCCACCACATAGTCGCCGGCGCGCGAAGCCAGGTAGATCGCCACACCGGCCATGTCCTCGTCGGTACCGATGCGGCCCGACGGGATGCGCTTGGACACCTCGTCGCCATGGTCGCGCGCGTCGCGGTTCATTTCGGATGCGAAAGCACCGGGTGCGATGCCGCTCACGACGATGTTGTCTTTCACAAGGCGCAGCGACATCCGCTTGATCAGGTGGATCAGGCCGGCCTTGCTGGCGGCGTACGAATACGTTTCCTGCGGGTTCACCGAAACGCCGTCAATCGACGCAACGTTGATCACCTTCGCGGGTCGGGTCTGCGCCCCTTTGCGCAGCAGCTCATGCAACGCCTGTGTGAGGAAAAAGGGCGACTTGAGATTGAGGTCCACCACCTTGTCCCAGCCCTTTTCGGGGAACGTGTCGAAGGACTCGCCCCATGCCGCGCCCGCGTTGTTCACCAGGATGTGGAGCGATCCCTCCTTGGCCGCGTATGCCGCCGCCAGCGCTCGTGCGCCTTCCACCGTGGAGACGTCGGCCGGCAACGAAAAACACGGGCCGATGGCTGAGAGTTCGCGCGCCGTGTCTTCGCAGGCCTGTGGCTTGCGCGAGGAGATATAGACCTTGGCGCCTTGGGCGAGGAAGCCGGCGGCGATCATGCGGCCGATGCCCCGCGAGCCGCCGGTGACCAGGGCCGTGCGGCCCTGCAGGGAGAAGAGATCGTTCATTCGGGAAGTCCTTGTTGGAGGGCACAGATTAGCGGCAACGCCGCCGGCCTCCAATCACCTGGATGACACGTGACCTGCCGCGCGCCTTGTTCAGAGTTTCCCTAGGCGCGGGCCCGGCGTCGCTCGAGGTAGGCTTGGATCTCGCCAACCACGCCCTTGCGAAAGGCCAACACACAGACCACGAAGATCGCGCCGATGATCACCGTCACCCAGGCGCCGACTTTGTCAGCCAGCATGTCCTGGAGCGCAATGACGATGCCCGCGCCGAACACCGGGCCAAAGAACGTACCCACGCCGCCCAGCAAGCTCATCAGGATGACCTCGCCCGACATCGACCAATGCACGTCGGACAAAGTGGCGAAGCCCATCACCAGCGTCTTGAGCGCGCCCGCGAGTCCAGCCAGGCCGGCGGACAGTACGAAGGCCACCAGCTTGTAGCGGTCGACTTCATAGCCCAGCGAAACTGCGCGCGGTTCATTCTCACGGATCATCTTGAGCACCTGGCCGAAAGGCGAAGTGACGATGCGCGAAATGCCGATGAAGCAGGCGATGAAGATCAGGGCGGTGACGTAGTACATCACTGTATCGGATGTCAGCGGCAACACGCCGAACAGATTGCCACGCGGCACGCCCTGCAACCCGTCTTCACCGCCGGTAAAGGGCGCCTGCAGGCAGACGAAGTACACCATCTGCGCCAGCGCCAGCGTGATCATTGCAAAGTAGATGCCCTGGCGGCGAATGGCGACCAGGCCAAAGACCAGGCCCAGCAACGCGGCGACGACGACGCCCGCGAGGATCGCGAGCTCGGGCGACCAGGCCTGCGACTTGATGAAGTAGCCCGTGATGTAGGCGGCGGAGCCGAAGAATGCTGCGTGCCCGAAGGACAACAGGCCTGTGAAGCCCAGGAGCAGGTTGAATGCGCACGCGAAGATCGCGAAGCAAAGGAGCTTCATCACGAATACCGGGTACAAGCCGATGAGCGGCGCAACGAGAACCAGCGCCAGCAGCGCGAGGTAGGTTGCTCGGACGAGTTTGGTGCTCCCCATGGTCAAGCCTCCTTGCCGAAGAGCCCGGCGGGCCGCAGGATCAGCACGATCACCATCACGACGAATACGACAACGCTGGACGCCTCAGGGTAAAACACCCGCGTGAGGCCTTCGATCACGCCCAGTCCAAGGCCGGTAACGACCGAGCCCAGGATCGAACCCATGCCGCCGATCACGACGACCGCGAACACCACGATGATCAGGTTCGAGCCCATGAGGGGAGTGACCTGAATGATAGGCGCCGCCAGCACACCCGCCATCGCGGCCAGCGCCGCACCGCCACCGTAGGTCAGCATCACCATCAGCGGCACGTTGACGCCAAAGGCTTGCACCAGCTTCGCATTTTCGGTTCCGGCCCGCAGGTAGGCGCCGAGGCGCGTGCGCTCAATCAGGAACCATGTGCCCAGGCAGACGACGAGCGACGCAGCCACGACAAACGCGCGGTAGATCGGCAACACCATGAAGCCCAAATTGGTGGAGCCTGAAAGCAGCTCCGGCACGGGATAGGACTGGCCGGACACACCATATTGGTCCCGGAAGATGCCTTCCAGGATCAACGATAGGCCAAAGGTGAGCAAGAGGCCGTAAAGCGGATCGAGCCCGTACAACCGCTTGAGGAAAATGCGCTCGATCGCGACACCTACGGCGCCCACGATGAGCGGAGCGAGGATCAGCGCAAACCAGAAGTTGATCTGGAGCTTGTCGAGCATGATCCAAGCCGCGAAGGCGCCCAGCATGTAGAGCGCGCCATGGGCGAAATTAACGATGTCCAGCAGACCGAAGATCACGGCAAGGCCGAGGCTCAGCATGGCGTAGAAGGCGCCATTGACCAGCCCGAGCACGAGCTGGCCCATGAAAGCCTGGACGGGAATCCCGAAGATCTCTGTCACGTCACGTTAAAC
>JBKJTX010000308.1:0-2519 GCA_046590315.1 Ramlibacter sp.
CGGAACCGCGCTCACCGTACCTCTCGCAAATCGAGACGCGCAGCCGATCGGACGGCTGCAGCTCTGGGGCAAAGTCGAAGGCGGCTTCACGCAGCGCGACGAGTATGTGGCGATGGAGCTCGCGCAGCTGGCTTCGATTGCGATCGAAAATGCTCTCCTGTTCCAGCAAATCCGCGAGCTCAACGCGGGTCTGGAAGCGCGTATCGCGGAACGAACCGCCGAACTCGCGCGCCAGGAGCAGCTCTATCGCACGCTGGCCGAGCAGGCGCCCGAAGTGGTCTGGAACACCGACGAATCGGGCGACGCGACCTATCTCAATCGGGCCTGGTACGACCTGGTCGGCGGTGCGCCCGGCGAATGGCTGGGCCAGGGCTGGCTGCAGCGCATCCATCCGGACGACCTGCAGGAAGTCCGCGCCAATTGGACCCGCTCGCGCTCGACCTTGCAGCCTTATGTCGGGACCCGACGCGTGCTGGACCGGCACGGCGCGTATCACACGATGTCGTACAAAGCCGCGCCGATACTGGACGACCACGGCCGCGTAGCCTCTTGGGTCGGCATCGACGCCGACATCACGGAATTCAAGGCGATCGAGCGGGCATTGCGCAGTTCCAACCAGGAGCTGGAAGCGTTCTCCTATTCGGTGTCGCACGACCTGCGCGCGCCTTTGGGCGCGATCGGCGGCTTCAGCCGCGCGCTGATGCTCAAGCTTGAAGGTCATGCCGACGCGCGCGTGCACCACTATCTCGCGCGCATTCAAGCTGGCGTGGAGAAGATGGAGCAGCTGATCGAGGCGCTCCTTTCGCTGGCGCAGGTGGTGCGCGCGCCGTTGAAATACGGCGTGGTGGACCTGAGCGCGCTGGCGCGCGAAACCATTGAGGGCTTACAAGCGCAGGACGGCGACCGCAAGGTGGCGGTTCAAGTCCAGGACGGCGTGGAAGCGCAGGGCGACGCACAGCTTTTGCGCGTGGTGCTGGGAAACCTGATCGGTAACGCGTGGAAGTTCAGCTCGAAAAATGCGGCCGCCGCGATCGAGATCGGGAAGCTTGAGGGCAGCAGCGTCTTCTTCGTGCGGGACAACGGCGTCGGCTTCGACATGGCGTATTCGAGCAAGCTCTTCTCGGCGTTTCAGCGGTTGCACACCGACGCCGAGTTCGCGGGTACCGGCATCGGGCTGGCCACGGTGCGTCGGATCGTTACGCGCCATCAAGGCCGCGTCTGGGCCGAGTCGCAGGTCGGGCAAGGTACGACGTTTTACTTTTCGCTGTCGGAGACCGCGCCGCCGGCCTGGCTGGGGAGCGAAGCGCAGACTTGAGGCTGTCATGCCCCGCGCCGGAGACGAGGTTACGAAGGTACTGCGAACCGCCAAACACCGTCCCCGCCGCGTTCGCGCTTGAGCTTGCCTTCGAACCACAGCTTGTGCAGATGCGCCACCGACTCGCCCATGGCGAACGTGATCTGGTGCAAATCGAGCTTGCGTTTGAAGAGCACCGGCAGCAAGTCGGCAGCGGTCTGCGGTGCGACGGTGCACGCTTCGACGACTCCGGCGAGGTGGTCGCGGTGGTGGTCGTGCAGTTGCTTGATGCGCTCGTGCAGGCCGCGAAAGGGCTTGCCGTGCGACGGCAGCGTCAGCGTGTCTTCCGGCAGATCGCCGAACTTGTCGATGGAGTCTAGGAACGCCTTTAGCGGGTTTGATTCGGGCTCAACGTCGTACACGCTGACGTTGGTCGAGATGCGCGGCAGCATCATGTCGCCCCCGATCAGCACGTGCAGGTCCTCGGCGTAGAGCGCGATGTGCTCGGGCGCATGGCCGAAGCCGCTAATGCACCGCCAGTCGTGTCCGCCGATCCGGATGCGATCACCATCCTGCATGCGCTTGAAGCGCTTGGGCACGTCGGGCACCAGGGTGGGATAGTAGGAGCTGCGCCCGCGGATCTTCTCAAGATAGTCCGCATCGGTGAGGCCATGCGAGGCGAAGAAATCGGCCGCCGCGGCGCCGCCGAAGCCGATCGTGCTTTGCGATCCAATGCGCGCGGCGTTGAAATCGGTCGCGCTGATCCACAGCGGCGCGTTCCAGCGCTCGCAAAGCCAGTCGGCCAGGCCGATGTGATCCGGATGCATGTGGGTGACGATCACGCGCAGGATGGGCAATCCCTGCAACTGCGTCGCGAAGATGCGCTCCCACTGGTCCTTGGACTCGTCGCGGCTGATGCAGCAATCGACCACGGTCCAGCCTGCCCGGCCGTCGATCTGATCGCGCAGCAGCCACAGGTTGATGTGGTCCAGTTGGAACGGCAGGGTCATCCGAATCCAGCGCACGCCGGCCGCGACCTCCAGGGTCTCGCCTTGCGCGGGCAAGGTGTCGCCGAACGGGTATTGCAGTCGTTGTTCAAGAAGGTTCATCAGGGAAGGATTGACGTTGACGTAAACGTCATATGTAATCGGCCATTGTAGGTACCGGGCCACGCCCCGTCAGTCACACGGCACACACGCATATCAATGGCCACACCGACGTATAC
>JBKJTX010000311.1:0-15411 GCA_046590315.1 Ramlibacter sp.
GGCATTCCGGCGCCGGCGCGGCAGGAACCAGGCACGCTCGGCCAGCCAGTACAGGCCGGTGACCACGGTCGCGAGGAACAGCAGCAAGGCGAAATTGCCCTCCACCGCACCGAAGTACCAGGACGCGGCGTAGCTGACAAACGCGGCGAGCACCGCTGCAGTGAGGAAGGGCATCATGAAGCGGCCCGCCCCGCTCGACGGCCGTTCATTCTTCGACCTGCAGGATGGCGAGGAACGCCTCCTGCGGCACTTCGACGGATCCGATCTGCTTCATTCGTTTCTTGCCTGCTTTTTGTTTTTCGAGGAGCTTGCGCTTGCGGGAGATGTCGCCGCCGTAGCATTTTGCCAGCACGTTCTTGCGCAGCGCCTTGATGGTCTCGCGGGCGATGATATTCGCTCCGATGGCCGCCTGGATGGCCACGTCGAACATCTGGCGGCTGATGATCTCGCGCATCTTGGCCACCACGGCGCGGCCACGGTACAGCGACTGGCTGCGGTGGACGATGATCGACAGCGCGTCGACCTTTTCGCCGTTCAGCAGGATGTCGACCTTGACCACGTCGGACGCCCGAAACTCCTTGAAGGCGTAGTCCATGGAGGCGTAACCGCGGCTGATCGATTTGAGCTTGTCAAAGAAGTCCAACACGATCTCGCCCAGCGGCATCATACGTGAGCATCACCTGCTTGCCGTGGTAAGCCATGTTCAGCTGGATGCCCCGCTTCTGGTTGGCCAAGGTCATGACCGGACCCACGTATTCCTGCGGCATGTACAGGCGCACGGTGACGATCGGCTCGCGGATCTCCTCGACCCGCCCCTGGTCAGGAATCTTGGCCGGGTTCTCGACCATGATCATTTCGCCATCGGCCTTGAGCACCTGGTAGACAACACTGGGCGCGGTCGTGATCAGGTCCTGATCGAACTCGCGCTCCAGACGTTCCTGAACGATCTCCATGTGCAGGAGCCCCAGGAAGCCGCATCGAAATCCGAAGCCGAGCGCCTGGCTCACCTCAGGTTCGTAGTGCAGCGAGGAGTCGTTGAGCTTGAGCTTTTCCAGCGCGTCGCGCAGAGGGTCGTATTGGTTGGCCTCGGTGGGATACAACCCGGCAAAGACCTGCGGCTGGATTTCCTTGAAGCCGGGCAACGCCTCGGTGGCCGTGAACGCGGCGCCGCCGCTGCCCGCCTTGATCAGGGTGACTGTGTCGCCGACCTTGGCCGCCTGCAATTCCTTGATGCCTGCGATAAGGTATCCGACCTCGCCGGCATTCAGCGATTCGCGTGATTCGTTGGCCGGAGTGAAGACGCCCAGGTTGTCGGCGTTGTAGGTCGCGCCGGTGGCCATGAGTTTGATGCGATCGCCCTTGCTGACCTTGCCGTCGACCACGCGCACCAGCATCACGACGCCGACGTAGCTGTCGAACCAGCTGTCGACGATCATGGCCCGCAGTGCGGCGTCCGGATTGCCGCGCGGCGCGGGGATGCGGGCGACGACCGCTTCCAGAATGTCGTCGATGCCCATGCCGGTCTTTGCCGAACAGGGGATGGCGTCGGTCGCGTCGATTCCGATCACGTCCTCGATTTCCGCTTTTGCGTTCTCCGGGTCCGCCTGCGGCAGATCCATCTTGTTTAGTACTGGTACAACCTCGACGCCCAGGTCGAGCGCGGTGTAGCAGTTGGCGACCGTCTGCGCTTCGACACCCTGGCTCGCGTCGACGACGAGCAGCGCGCCTTCGCACGCGGACAGCGAGCGCGAAACTTCGTAAGAGAAGTCAACGTGGCCAGGTGTGTCGATCAGATTGAGGTTGTAGATCTGTCCATCGCGCGCTTTGTAGTGCAGTGCGGCGGTCTGCGCCTTGATGGTTATCCCACGCTCTCTTTCAAGATCCATCGAGTCAAGAACTTGCTCTTCCATCTCCCGATCCGACAAGCCGCCGCAACGCTGGATCAATCGGTCGGCAAGCGTGGATTTGCCGTGATCGATGTGCGCGATGATCGAGAAGTTTCTTATGTGATGCATCAACGGGAACGCTTAAGTGATTGAATTCAAAAGGCGAGAGACAAAGAAAAAAGGGCGCGTCGAGTGGTGACGCGCCCTGAACCAACAATCTATGGCAACTGCGATAGTTGGAGCTTCATTGTAGGCAAAAAGCCCAGCGCGTACAGACGAACCGGCGGCCGGAGGAGGTCGTTGCAGGCCAGCAACAGGGAAGTTATGCACAACTTATCAACAAAATCAGGGGGCAACCTATGGGACAACTTGTGGGCGATCTGTGGATCGGGTGTGGAGCCTTTGAAAATCTCCCGCATCGTGGTTCACAGGTCGGGCAATATGCCTCAAAGACTCTTTGAGGTGTCCGGATTCTATCCAAATACGCACTAAGCTCATAAAGAAGTTAGTGTTTGCGAACATAGCGCCCAGTTGGTCCTGGACGAAAAAAATCTTTTTGCACCCATTTTTTTCCGTCCGTGGCCCATCAAAAAGCCCCAAACCCGACCAGGGGCTGGGGCTTTAAATAAAGACCGGCAAACTTCACCGGGCGGGGCGGATCACCAAATAGGTGGCTAGCTCGCCACGCCTCAACAGGACCGGAATCGGTTTGCTTTTATCGATCTTGGCGACAACCGCGTCAAAGTCCTTCATACCGGCAATTTCGACGTTCCCCACGGCTACGATGATGTCGCCCTCGCGAATCCCGGCTCGCGCAGCGGCATCCGTCGCAGCCTCGACTTTCACCCCGCCCTTGATCTTGAGCTCCTTCTTTTGCGCGTCGGTGAGGTCGCTCACCGACAAGCCAACCGATTGCGCAGCTGGTGAAGCCTTGGGCTTGGTCTCTTTCTCTGCGGCGGGCTTGACCGGTTTCTCGGGCTCGAGCTCGACGATGGTAACCGCCAAGTCTTTCGAGCCACCACGCCGGAACACTGTGAGGGTGCTGCGCGTACCGGGTTTGGTGTTGCCTACCAAGCGCGGCAAATCGGTGGCCCTCTCAATGGCCTTGCCGTCGAACTTGGTGATGATGTCGCCCGCCTCCACACCGGCCTTGTCGGCAGGCGAGCCGGCTTCCACGCTGCGAACAAGCGCCCCCGCCGGCTTGCCTAAGCCAATGGATTCGGCGACATCCTTGGTGACCTGGTCGATCTGCACGCCAATGCGCCCGCGCGTGACCCGTCCGGACACCCGCAGCTGGTCACTCACCCGGATCGCTTCGTCGATCGGGATCGCGAAAGAAATGCCCATAAAGCCACCCGAGCGGGAGTAGATCTGACTGTTGATGCCAATCACTTCGCCGCGCATGTTGATGAGCGGGCCGCCCGAGTTGCCGGGATTGATCGCCACGTCGGTCTGAATGAAGGGGAGGTAATCGCCCGTCTCACGTTGCTTGGCACTCACGATCCCGGCCGTCACGCTGTTCTCGAGGCCGAAGGGCGAACCGATGGCCATCACCCACTCGCCCACTTTCAGGCGGCTCACGTCGCCGACCTTGACCGCAGGCAATCCAGTGGCGTCGATCTTCACGACTGCGACGTCCGTGCGCTTGTCGAAGCCAACGATACGCGCCTTGAACTCGCGCTTGTCGGGCAAGGTCACCAGGACCTCATCGGCACCGTCTACTACGTGGGCATTGGTCATCACGAAGCCATCGGCCGTCAGGATGAACCCCGAACCAACACCGCGCGGCTGCTCTTCGTCGGGCTGTTGCGGGCGGTTCGGGCGCGGAGCCTGCCGCGGCGCGTTTGGCACATTGGGCATCGGTTGGCCGAAAAAGCGCCGGAAGAACTCCTGCATCTCGTCGTCCATCGCACCCGGCGCCGCAGAACTCACGCGGGCCCGCTCCATGGTGCGAATGTTGACCACGGAGGGCCCCACCTGCTCTACCAGCTCGGTGAAGTCGGGCAAGTTGCCCCCCTGTCGACCGGGCGCCGATTGGGCAGCCACCTGAGTGTGCGGCATCAACGCGGCCGTGCCTGATACGGCAAGGGCCACCACCACGCCATAGGCGCGCAGTTTTTTCCAATCGATTACCGACATACCGACCTTTCCATCACGAAATAAATGCTAAGAACAAGGAGCCGTGAAATTGGTTCGCCCTTGACGCCTGCGAACCACCACACGTCATTTCTACAATTGGGGGCTTATTTGCGACGCTCAAGACTCTGCGCAAAGGCTTTGAGCGTCGGCGGCGGAACTTCGCCCACGGCCGTCAGCCACCAATCCTGGATTCGCCGGGTGAGCGTCTGGGTTGCGCCGCTCGAAAACAACCCTTCCTGGGTATGCCTTTGGCGATCGTACGCTTCGACGAACAGCGACACGGCGGCCAAGCCGTCCGAGAATATCCATTGCATCGTGCCATCCGGCGCGCCGCTTCCCGGCCGCTTGTAGCAGCTGGTCGGCTTGAAGCCGGGCACTGCAGTCCGCAGTTGCCAGCCCTCGGCCTCGGCCGCAGTTTTGACCACCTCGATCTTTTCCACCCGCCAGCCGTCGGTGGCCGACATCATGCGGCTCAGCTTGTCGATCGGCACCGGCGCGTCCATGGCAAGTTCCGAAAACGCAGCCTGCTCGAGCACGTTGCCTTCGCCGTCCACGGTCTGCAGCTTCACCACCAGGCCGCTCTTCTTCTCGCTCCAAATGCGGTAGCCGAAGCGCAGATTGTCCTTGGGCGCGAGCTGGACAACATCGGCTTCAAAGCCGGCCACGCGGTCCGCGCCAATCCGGCGCGCAACGTAAAACTCTGGGATGGACGTGTCGCTGGACTTAATCAGATTGGGGAACAGGCCCAGCGATTCGCGCTTTTCCGTCCGAACGACCCGTGACTCCGGCAGGAAGGTGACAACCTCCTCGTTGCGCCGGAACACCGACCGCGGGGCTCCGGTCAGGGATTCGACTCGCTCTACCTGAAGGTCACCCTCACAGGCGTGCCAGATGCGAGCACTCGACATACTGCCGTTATTGGAGGACACGACGAAGGTGCCGATGTAACTGCGCAGGCGCGACGCCTCATGCATGCGCATCAGCCAGTCGCTCACGTTGCGTTCGGGATACTTGCCCGGCGCAACCACTGCCGGCTGCGGTACCGAAGGCGCCGGCAGCCCTTGCGCAAAGGCAACAGCGCCCGAGGCCGCCAGTCCGCAGGCAGCGAAAATCCCCCTCGACGTGACGTTCAATCCCATGCGCAAACTAAGGCCTGGCGGCCTGTGTCCCGTCGAATGTCGCGTTGCGCAGAAACCCGGCGGGTGTCTGAAGTGCAGAAGCGCCGCCGAGCTGGCGGTGCGCGGCCAGGAGTTCGTCCAGCCGAGCGTCGCGCATCATCGTGCCCCGCTCACTGCCCGCGAGTACCGTACCAACTGGAACCCCGGCCATTTGGCTCTGGTCGGACTTGCTGAGGCCCACAACCGTCCATCCTATGGCGGCGACGGCTGCCAGTGAAGCCACTCCGGCCGCGACCTTCCAGCGAAAAATCCCGTCGTTGGCGGCCTGCTCCCCTTTCAGCGGAGCGCGAACTTCCTGCACCACTGCCACGGGCAGCGGCGAGGCGCGCTCAAGGCTCACGCGTAAGCGATCGAGAAACGCTTCGGGCGCAGTGCCGGCGGCGAGTTCCCCGGAGCGCAGGACGTCGCCGATCAGGTGGTAGGTGTGCCACGCTTCACGTGCCTCCGGGTCGCGCGTCGCCAGCTCGACCCCACGGCCCAAGGCGTCACCCTGCAACTGGCCATCGGCCAGGGCGGAAATCAGTTCTCGCGTCTCAATCTTGTCCATCACATCACCTTCGGTTCTTGTTCTTTCCAAGCGTTCACCAGCGCTTGCCCGACTGGTTTTCCAGCATCGGCTTGACCTTGGCCGAAATGGCGTCGCGCGCCCGAAAGATCCGTGACCGCACGGTTCCGATCGGGCAATTCATGACTTCTGCAATCTCTTCGTAGCTCAGACCTTCGATCTCGCGCAGGGTCACGGCCTGGCGCAGTTCCTCGGGCAGGGCTTCCATGGCCGAGTTCACCGCAGCGGCGATCTCCTTGGCGGCAAGCACTGTCTCCGGCGTCTCCGCGGTGGTTAGTTCGTTCTCCACGGCGGAAGTTTCATCCTCATCTTCTGAGTTCCCACGCAGGGCGGATTCGGACACCAGCGGGTCGCGCTTGAGGTCGACCAGAGCCTTCTTGGCAGTATTGACGGCAATCCGGTACAGCCAGGTATAAAACTGCGCTTCGCCCCTGAACTGAGCCAGGGCGCGGTAAGCGCGAATGAATGTTTCCTGGGCTATGTCCTCGACCAGGTTGGTGTCGCGCACCATCCGGCCGATCAAGCGCTCGATCCGGCGCTGGTACTTGATCACCAGGAGCTCAAAGGCCCGCTGATCGCCCGCCACTGTACGCTCCACCAGCATCAGGTCGGTTTCGGCTGGTACGGGAGATGCGGCGGAAGGCGTTCTGGTCATGGTTTGGCTGCGGGCGGCTGCGCCCCGTCCAGCGTTGGCGGCCTGGCGCGCGAATATACCGCACGGCGCAGGTTATCCCAGCGCTGGGGATCGCTTGCGCGGTCAAGCCATATCCAGCGCGAAGGATTCGCTTCGCGCCAATGCAGTAACAGGCCGCGCTGGACGTCAATGGCGGCGTCCGGCTGCGCTTCAGAGGGTTGCCGCGTGCCTGGCCCGCTCCAGTGCTCCCCATCCCACACGAGCACGCCGCTGGGCGTGCGCCACCAGCTGCGCCCCGCCAGTACCGTTGCGACAAGGAAGACCCCGCTGACCGCCACCAAGCGCGGCAGCGAGGGGTGCACTTGGACCCACCAAAGGAGCGTCACGCCACAACCCAGCAAGCACACGACCAGCAAGAGGCTGCCTAGGAAGCGGGAGCGCCCCACCGGATAACTTACCGATGGGGCGCTGTGCATGGACGCGCGAGCTTAGGCAAGACGCTTGAAAACCAGGGTCCCGTTGGTGCCGCCGAAGCCAAAGTTGTTCTTCACGGCATAGTCGATCTTCATGTCGCGCGCTTCATTGGCGCAGTAGTCCAGGTCGCACTCCGGATCCTGGTTAAAGATGTTGATCGTCGGCGGGCTCTTCTGGTCGTACAACGCGAGAACGCTGAACACCGATTCGATGCCGCCGGCGCCCCCCAGCAGATGGCCGGTCATCGACTTTGTCGAATTCACCACCAGCTTCCTGGCGGCATCGCCGAAGGCAGCCTTGATCGGGTTGGTCTCGTTGAGGTCGCCGAGTGGCGTCGAGGTACCGTGGGCGTTGAGGTATTGCACTTGGTCGGTGTTGATGCCGGCGTTGCGAAGCCCAGCCACCATGGAGCGGCGCGGACCGTCGACGTCGGGCGCTGTCATGTGGAACGCGTCACCCGACATGCCAAATCCGGCGACTTCAGCATAGATCTTGGCGCCGCGCGCTTTAGCGTGCTCGTATTCCTCGAGTACCAACACACCGGCGCCCTCGCCCAGCACGAAGCCGTCGCGGTCTTTGTCCCAGGGGCGAGAAGCCGTCTTGGGATCGTCATTGCGTGTGGAGAGCGCGCGTGCCGCGGCGAACCCGCCGATTCCCAGCGGAGAGATAGCCGATTCGGCGCCGCCCGAGATCATGATGTCCGCGTCCCCCGACTCGATCATGCGGGCCGACAGGCCGATGGCGTGCAGTCCCGTGGTACAGGCAGTCACTACGGCGATGTTCGGCCCCTTGAAGCCGTACTTGATCGACACGTGACCCGAGATCATGTTGATGATCGAAGCCGGCACGAAAAAGGGCGAGATGCGGCGTGGGCCGCGATTGGTGAGTTCGGCATGGGTCTGCTCGATCATCGGCAGCCCGCCGATGCCTGCGCCGATGTTGCAGCCGATGCGCTCCGAGAGTTCTCCGCTCAGCGCGTCGCCCGTGGGCAACCCGCTGTCCACCACCGCCTGGCATGCCGCAGCGAGGCCCAGGTGGATAAAGCGGTCCATGTGCCGGGCTTCCTTCTCGGGGATGTAGTCCCCAATGTTGAAGCCCTTGGCTTCGCCCGCAAACTTGCACGCGAAGCTGGAGGCATCGAATTGCGTGATGAAGTCGATGCCGGACCTGCCGGCAAGCAGGTTCTCCCAGGACTGCGCCACTGTGTTCCCCACGGGGCTCACGCACCCCAGGCCGGTGACGACAACTCGGCGTCTGGTCATTCGCTGTCAGGCTTTCTGATGGGCGTTCGCGTAGTCAATGGCGTTTTGCACCGTCGTGATCTTTTCGGCATCCTCGTCCGGGATCTCGATGCCGAACTCGTCTTCGAGCGCCATCACCAGTTCCACCGTGTCGAGCGAGTCGGCGCCGAGGTCCGCCACAAAGGCTTTTTCGCTGGTGACCTGCGACTCTTCCACGCCGAGCTGCTCGGCGATGATTTTTTTGACACGTGCTTCGATATCGCTCATGGTTCCCTCAAAGGGTTGTAAATGAATCCGCGATTTTAGCTCCGGCACAACAAGCCCTTTGGGCACTTGTTAGCCTGCGCTGAAAGCTCTTCGAGCTTTTAGCTGCAAACAGGGGCATTTCCCCTGAAGGCCGCCGCCGGGCGGATGAACCGGCGCTGTCCTGCTCAGGACATATACATGCCGCCATTGACGTGGATTTCCTGTCCCGTTACATAGCCGGCCTGCGGGGAGACAAGATACGCTACCGCATGGGCGATGTCTGCGGGCTTGCCAAGATGGCCCACAGGTATCTGTCCCAGCAAGGCCTTTTGCTGCGCTTCCGGCAGCGCCGCAGTCATATCGGATTCGATGAACCCTGGCGCCACGCAATTCACGGTAATGCCTCGGCTACCGAGTTCACGGGCCAGGGCCCGGGTCATTCCCGCCACCCCCGCCTTGGCGGCCGCGTAATTAGCTTGGCCGGGATTGCCGGCCGCCCCCACCACCGAGGTGATACTGACGATGCGGCCATAGCGCTGCTTCATCATGGTGCGCATCACAGCACGGCTCATGCGGAACACCGCCTTCAGGTTGGTGTCCAGAACCGCATCCCAATCCTCATCCTTGAGCCGCATCGCCAGCATGTCGCGCGTGATACCCGCGTTGTTCACCAGCACGTGGAGGCCGCCATGCGTCTTGACGATCGAATCGATCAGAGCCTGGGCCGCCGCAGCGTCGTTGACGTCGAGCTTGGCGCCCCTGCAGCTCGCGTGGCTTCCCAGCGTCGCGGTGATCTTGGCGGCACCTGCTTCTGTGGTGGCGGTGCCGACGACACTCAGCCCGTGCTGCGCCAGCTCCAGCGCAATCGCCGCGCCGATGCCGCGTGAAGCCCCGGTGACGAGCGCCACCTGCCCCGCGAAATTCGAATTCATCCGACCAGCCCTTTCAATTCGGCAAGCGTCGCCGGGTCGTACAGGGCCACACCCGTGAGTTCGGCATCAATGCGCTTGCACATCCCCGCCAACACTTTGCCCGGGCCGCATTCGACGATTGTCGTGACGCCGCGCGCCTTGACTGCCTGCACGCACTCGACCCAGCGCACCGGGCCGAACGCCTGCTCATAAAGTGCGGCGCGGATGCGGTCTGGCTCCGACTCTGCTTTCGCTTCGATGTTATTGATCACCGGGATTTGCGGCGCAGCAAAGGCCGTGGCTGCCAGTCTTTCCTTGAGCCGCTCGGCCGCGGGCTTCATGAGACTGGAGTGAAACGGCGCCGACACCGGCAGGGGCAACGCCCGCTTCGCACCGTTGACCTTCAGCAGTTCGCAGGCCCTGTCGACGGCGGCCTTGCTCCCAGCGATCACGGTCTGCGCCGGATCGTTGAAATTCACTGCTTCCACCACTTCGAGCGTATTCGTGCCGAAGCTGCGCATCACCTCGGCGCAGCCGTCCATGACCTTCTGCGCTTCCATGCCGAGGATGGCAGCCATCGCGCCTGTGCCGACCGGTACGGCCTGCTGCATGGCGCTTGCCCGAAAGCGCACGAGTGGCGCGGCCTGGCCCAGCGTCAACACGCCCGCGGCGACCAGCGCCGAATATTCGCCCAAGGAATGGCCCGCCACCACCGACGGCGATGCGCCTCCCTCTGCACGCCAAGCGCGATATGTGGCCACGCCCGCGACGAGCATCACGGGCTGGGTATTGGTCGTGAGGGCCAGCGCTTCCTTCGGGCCTTCCTTGATCAGCTTGCCGACGTCCTCATTTAGCGCGTCGGACGCCTCGCGCACCGCGGCGACGACCTCGGGGTGATCACCCCAAGCGTCCAGCATGCCCACCGACTGAGAGCCTTGACCCGGAAAGACGAAAGCGAACGGACTCATGCGCGTGTCCAACAGATGTTTTGTTTCTTGAAAAAAGAAGCGAGCGGCCTAGAAATCGAGCAAGACCGCCCCCCAGGTAAAGCCGCCGCCCACGCCTTCGAGCATGACGGTGTCACCTTTCTTGACCTTGCCGTCCCTTACCGAGGCGTCCAGCGCCAAGGGGATGGAAGCGGCGGACGTATTGCCGTGCTGGTCAACGGTGACGACGAGCTTGTCGAGCGGTAGTTTGAGCTTTTTGGCGGTGCTCTGCATGATCCGGATGTTGGCCTGATGCGGGATCAACCAGTCGATGTCCGCCTCGCTGCGCCCTGCCTTGGCGAGCGTCGCGCGTGCCGCATCCTCGAGCACGCCGACCGCCAGCTTGAAGACCGCCTGACCGTCCATCTTGAGGAGCGGATCGCCGAGGATCTGTCCGCCCGAAACGGTCCCGGGCACGCAGAGGATGCCGACGTACTTGCCGTCCGCGTGGAGATCGCTCGCCAGGATGCCGGGCGTGTCGGAGGCTTCCAGCACCACGGCGCCGGCGCCATCGCCGAACAGAACGCAGGTCGTGCGGTCATTGAAATCGAGGATGCGCGAGAAGACTTCCGCGCCAATCACCAGCGCCTTGGTGGCCGCGCCGGTCTTGATCATGGCGTCCGCCACCGTCAGCGCGTAGACGAAGCCGCTGCACACAGCCTGCACATCGAATGCGGCGCAGCCCGCGATACCCAACTTGTTTTGCAGGATGCACGCCGCCGATGGGAACACCATGTCGGGCGTGGAAGTCGCGACGATGATGAGGTCGATGTCTTGCGCCTTGACGCCGGCCGCTTCCAAGGCATGACGGGCCGCGTGAACGCCAAGGTCACTGGTATTGACGCCAGGGTCAGCGAAGTGGCGGGCGCGGATGCCCGTGCGCTCGACGATCCATTGGTCGGAGGTCTCAAGACCTCTCGCACCGAGTTCGGCCGCGAGGTCGGCATTCGTAACGCGTCGTGGCGGCAGGTAGCTGCCTGTGCCCGTAATTCGCGAATATCGATTCATTTAGATCACGACGGTATCGCGGGTCAGCACGTCTTCTTCGCTGGCGGCCAAGAAGGGCCGGGCATGAGAGATGCGAGCCTGGACTCGGTCGAGCAAGTTGTTTCGGGCCGCATCATACGCCCGGCTCAGCGCCTGCTCGAAAGCGAACTCGTCGGCCGATCCGTGACTTTTGAATACCAACCCGCGCAAGCCCAATAGAGCCGCGCCGTTATAGCGTCGATAGTCCACGCGAGTTTTAAAGGCAGATAACACCGGGTAAGCGACAATTGCCGCCAATTTGGCAAAAATGTTGCGTGAAAACTCTTCTTTGAGGAATCCACCAATCATCGCGGCCAAGCCCTCGCTGGTTTTGAGCGCAACATTCCCGACAAACCCGTCGCAGACCACGATATCGGTCGTGCCCTTGAAAATGTCGTTGCCCTCGACGTTGCCGTAAAAATTCAAGTCGCCGGAGTTAGCCGCAGATCGCAGCAAATCACCGGCTTTTTTGATGACTTCACTGCCCTTTATCACTTCTTCACCAATATTGAGCAGGCCGACAGAAGGCGAGTCGACGCCGTTGAGCGCTGACACCAACGCGGATCCCATCACCGCGAATTGCAGCAAATGATGCTCCGTGCAATCGACATTCGCGCCCAGGTCCAACACCGTCGTGGCACCGCCTTTGGCATTCGGCAAGGGATAAGCAATGGCGGGACGGTCGATCCCCTCAACCGTCTTGAGCAGGTAACGCGCCAACGCCATCAACGCCCCGGTATTGCCAGCCGAAACCGCCGCCTGAGCCTGGCCGTCTTTGACCTGCTGGATCGCGACCCGCATGGAAGAGTCTTTTTTTCGGCGCAACGCCACTTCCACCGAGTCGTCCATCGCCACCACTTCCGAAGCCGGCACCACCGTGGCGCGAGGGTGACTGAACACGCGCAGGCTCTCTGGCGCGCCCACCAAAAGAAGATGGGCGTCGGGTTGGTGTTCGAGAAATCGCCTGCACGCCGCGAGAGTGACGTCGGGACCGTGGTCGCCCCCCATGCAGTCGACAGCCAGAGTAGTCATGGCCTTAAATGTAGAGCCAATCGGACGCCCAAAACAAAGGCCCGTACTGCCGCGCAGCCGGGCCTTTTGCAAGAGCGCGCGGGATCAGGCGTCGTTCTTGGTTTTCAACACTTTGCGGCCACGATAAAAGCCCGTCGGGCTGATGTGGTGACGCAGGTGCGTTTCGCCCGTGGTCGGCTCAACAGCGATGCCCGGGGTCACCAGAGCGTTGTGCGAACGGTGCATGCCCCGCTTGGAAGGCGACTTCTTGTTTTGCTGAACGGCCATGATGGGCTCCTCGAGTGAGGCTTCGCCAAAGGCGAAGCAGTGAAGTGGGGACGACCGCGGCGAACTCAAAGGAAAGAGGGCGCAGGCGCGAAGCCCATGATTATAGCCCATGACCTCGACGCGCTTGAGCTTTAGGGCTTGCCAACCTTGAGTTTGGCCAGCGCCGCAAAGGGATTTTCGCGAGGAGTGGAAGACGCCTCGAAGTCCTGGTCGGCAACCGCCAGTTTGATGGGCGGGCAAGTTGCATGGCAAGGCGCAAGGGGCATCTCCATGAGAAGCTCATCCTCGACCAACTCTATGAGGTCGAAGGTGCGCGACAACGCCAACACGTCTTCCTCCGACAGTTCGTCTTGCGCGGCCGCCATTTCTTCGTCGGCGGCGAAACGGAAGGAGCGTTTTACCGAGACGGGCACCTCCGCCGGCAGCAGGCACCGCTGGCAGGTAAGCGACAGGCGTGTTCCGGCTGTCAGATGAACCCAGACCTCCGGATGCGCGTGCCCGGAATTGCGCGCCTCCCCGGTCGCCGACCAAGTGACCAGCGATTGCGTTCCGTGCCCCTGCGCCTCCGCCATCAACCGTGCGTGCACTTGGACCGGCTCCTGCCCGGCGAGAACACCACTGGCTTCGGCGAATGCCCTCACGTCGAGGCGGCGGGCGTTGAAGTCTCTGTCCATGCGGCCAGTGTAAGAGAATCACACCATGCTCGAGCCCTCCATCCCTCTTGAAAATCGCGTGCTGGTGCTGGGATCGAGCTCGTCCTATCGGCGCGAGCTGTTGTCGCGTTTGAAGCTGGCGTTCGACGTCGTGGTGCCCGACGTCGACGAAACACCGCGGGCCGGCGAAACACCGCGAGACCTTGCATTGCGCCTGGCACTGGCCAAGGCACGCGACGTCGCTGCCCGCTTTCCACAGGCTGTCGTCATCGGCTCCGACCAGGTCGCCGACCACGACGGGGTGCCGCTTGGCAAGCCTGGCAATCACGATCGGGCAATGGCCCAGCTGCGACAGATGCGCGGCTGTACAGTGGTTTTCCAGACCGCCGTTGCTGTCGTCTGCGAGGCAACTGGTTTCGAGCAGGTCGACCTCGCGAGCGTCAGAGTGAAGTTCAGGCTGCTCACCGATGCCGAGATCCATGCCTACCTGGTCGCTGAGCAACCCTACGACTGCGCCGGCAGCGCGAAGAGCGAAGGAATGGGCATTGCGCTCCTCGATGCGATCGAGAGCGACGACCCGACGGCGCTGGTCGGCCTGCCGCTGATCCGCGTGTGCCGCATGCTCCGCGCGGCGGGGCTGAAACTGCTGTGACGACGCCCCCGCCGCGCGGCCGGCTCGTCCTGGTGCCTGCTCCGCTGGACTTCGGCTGCAAGGTCGAGGCGGCGCTGGACGACGTCATGCCCACCGGGACGCTCACCTCCGCTGCGGCAATCACCCACTGGGTCTGCGAGAACGCCAAGTCGGCCCGCGCCTACCTCAAGCGCATTGGCGAGTTGCACCCTCTCGCATTGCCACTGCAGCAGCAGTTGATCAAGGAGTTGCCCCACCAGATGCACAAGAAGGGCGACCACGAAGGCGGATTCGACGCAACGGACTTGCTCGCGCCAGCTATACAGGGTCACGACCTGGGCTTGCTGAGCGAAGCGGGCATGCCAGCGATCGCGGACCCCGGCTCGTCGGTCGTGCGGGCGGCGCATGACTTGGGCTTGCAGGTGGTGCCGCTGGTAGGACCGATGTCGCTGATGCTGGCGCTCGCGGCAAGTGGTCTGAACGGACAGAATTTCGCGTTCGTGGGGTATTTGCCCCAAGACGCGGCGCAACGCGCGCAGGGCATCCGTGAACTCGAGGCGAAGGTACAAAGAACGGGTCAAGCCCAGCTCTTCATCGAAACGCCCTATCGCAATCTCGCGCTGTGGGGCAGCTTGGTCAATAGCTTGCAGCCCGGCACACGGCTCGCGGTGGCAAGCGGACTGACCCTGCCCGAAGCGCGGGTCTTGAGCCGTACCGTGAAGCTTTGGCGCACCGAGCCCGCACCCGTCGCCAACGACACACCGGCCGTCTTCGCGCTGGGTCGATAGGCAACGTTCAGCGCAGTGCGGGGATCGCCTTGATCGCGCGCACGGCGCCCTCGCCCATCGCCGCGCCAAACTTCTTGGCGAGTCGTTCGGCCACGTTGTCGCGGCGGGTGTAGTCAACCAGTTCCTCGGCCTTGATGACCTCGCGTGCGACGAAATCCAGGTTGCCCAGCTGGTCCGCCAGACCCATATCGACAGCCTGCTGGCCGGTCCAGAACAAACCGGTGAAGAGCTCAGGCGTCTCCTTCAGGCGCTTGCCGCGGCCGGCCTTCACGGCGTCAATGAACTGCTTGTGAATTTGGTCCAGCATGGCTTGGGCGAACGCGCGCCCTTTTTCCGTTTGCGGGCTAAAGGGATCGAGGAAGCCCTTGTTCTCGCCTGCAGTCATCAGGCGCCGTTCCACGCCCAACTTTTCCATGAGGCCGGTGAACCCGAAACCGTCCATGAGCACGCCAATGCTGCCCACAATGCTGGCTTTGTCGACGAATATCTTGTCGGTGGCTGCGGCTATGTAATACGCGGCCGACGCACATGTCTCCTCCACCACCGAATAGATGGGTTTCTTGGGGTATTTGACTTTCAGCCGCCGGATCTCGTCGTTAATGATGCCGGCCTGCACCGGGCTGCCGCCCGGCGAGTTGATCAGCAGCACCACCGCCTGGGCGCCGTTGTCCTCGAAAGCGGTGCGCATCGCCGCGACCACAGTTTCCGCGCTGGCGTCACCGCCCGACGCGATCTCGCCCTTGATCTCGATCAC
>JBKJTX010000151.1:0-3276 GCA_046590315.1 Ramlibacter sp.
CAGGAAGTTCTGCGCTGCCGCAGGCAACTGCACTTTCGCGACGTCGGACACCACGTCGAACACCTGCTGGTCGGTCACCTTGGGGTTGCCCGCGAATTGCAGCAGCTGCTCGTTGGCGGCGACCGCAGCAAGAGCGTCGAGCCACTGCGCGGTCCCGTTCAGGTCGGCCTTGCCCGACTGGTACAGGGCCTCGGCGTAGGGCCGGGCGATGGTGGCGATTTCGGCCATGGTTATAGCTCGGTCTTCAGGCGACTGAGCAACTCGGCGTGAACGCCGGCGTTGACTTCCTTGCGCAGAATCTGCTCGGCGCCTTTGACGGCCAGCGCAGCCACCTGCTCGCGCAGGGTTTCACGCGCCCTGAGGGCTTGCTGATCGGCTTCGACCTTGGCGGCGGCGACGATCTTGTTGCCTTCTTCCGTGGCCCGGGATTTGGCTTCCTCGATGATCGCCTGCGCGCGGCGCTCGGCATCGGCGATGCGCGCAGCGGTCTCGTTGCGCGACTTGGCCAATTCGGCTTCCACGCGCTGGTTAGCTGCGGACAGCTCTGCCTTCGCTTTGTCGGCGGCGGCCAAGCCTTCGGCGATCTTGGCACGGCGCTCGTCAAGGGCGGCTGTGATCGGCGGCCAGATGAATTTCATCGTGAACGCGACCAGGGCCATGAACACGATCATCTCAACGATGAGGGTTGAGGTAATGCTCACTTTTTGATCCTTCGTCCCGCGGCGCAGGGGCTGTGGGACATGATGTTGGGGACCGTCTTATTTCGCTGAAGCAATTACTTCGGCGCGATTTGGGCGAGCTGCGCCAGGAATGGATTGGCCGTCGTGAACCACAGCGCGATACCCACGCCGATGATGAAGGACGCATCGATCAGGCCGACCAGCAGGAACATCTTGGTCTGCAGTTCGCCCATCAACTCGGGCTGGCGGGCGGCCGACTCGAGGAACTTGCTGCCCATGACGCCGATGCCGACACAGGCGCCGAGCGCGCCCAGACCAATGATCAGGCCGGCGGCCAGGGCGACAAATGCGATTACGTTCATGATGACTCCTAGAGGATTTGGGTTAACGGAAGAGAAGAAAAGAAAGAGGAAAGGCAGTGCTCAATGCGAATCGTGGGCTTGGCCGACATAGACCAGGGTCAGCATCATGAACACGAACGCTTGCAGCACGATGATCAGGATGTGGAAGACCGACCAGACAAAGCCGGCAATGATGTGCGCAATGGCCAAGCCGACACCGGTAAACGACAGCGACCATGCGCCGCCCATCAAGGCGATGAGCAAGAACAGCAATTCGCCGGCGTACATGTTGCCGAACAGTCGCATTCCATGCGATACGGTCTTGGCGACGAACTCGATCAACTGCATCGACAGGTTCACGATGCCCAGTAGCAACGCGAAAACCGGATTCTTGCTGGTGCCGAATGGAGCAACCACCAGCTCGTGGGCCCAACCGCCCACGCCCTTGATCTTGATGTTGTAGTACAGGCAGATCAACAACACGGCCAGTGACAGGCCCATGGTGATCGACAGATCGGCGGTGGGCACGACGCGCATATAGGCGTGGTGCGGATCGCGACCGGTAAGGCCGAAGATCCTTTCCCAGATCCAGGGCAGCAGGTCCACTGGAAGCAAGTCCATCGCATTGAGCAGAATGATCCAGACGAAAACAGTCAGTGCGAGGGGCGCGACGAACTTCCGGCTCGCGGCACTGTGCACGATGCTCTTGGCCTGCGAATCGACCATGTCGATCAGGACTTCGACCGCCGCCTGAAGCCGACCCGGAACGCCAGCCGTCACTTTGCGCGCCACCAACCACATCACCCAGCAGCCCAGCACGCCCAGGCCGATGGACCAGAACAGGGAATCGAAATTGACAACGGAAAAATCGACGACGCTGCTGGCCTTGTGATTTTGCAAGTGCGTCAGGTGGTGAACGATGTAGTCGTTCGCCGTCAATCCATGTTCTTCAGCAGCCATCTGTATTTACTCGGTTTTCAATTCGCGCTTGCGCGGCACCCAGGCCATCGCAACCCAATACACCTTTATCGCCAGCACCAGGCCCACCAGCAATGCGGGCCAGCTCAGAGCCTCCACAACCCTTGGCGCCGCCGCCAGCAGGGTGAACGTCAAAGCGATCTTGACCATCTCCCACAACATGAACCCGGCCGCCGCATTACCTGCGCTTCGAGACGAAAAACGCCCGGTCAGTCCTCGCGCAAAAATGGCCGCGGGGATCACCACGGCCAGCGCGCCGTATCCGGCGGACCACCCAACGTTTTGCCTCCCGGTAAAGGCCCACGCGGCCAATGCCACGACGAGCCCCACCACAGCCTGCCCCGCCACCACCCACCAGAGGGAAACCGAGGGGTTTTGTTCGCGCAGCCGGCGCGCCTCTTCAGCGGTCAGCGGCTTGAATGGGGGCCAGTCCTCCAAGGACTCTTCAGATTTCCACTCAGTCTTCTCAGGAAGCGGGCGAATTGTTTTCATTGGAGCGCGCCGTCCGCTTTTAGCCCTGAGATATTCACACAGCCTCTGATTATAAGTAGAAACCCCACGCGTTCCGCGTACCCGACCATACCGCCCGGCTATGGCCACATGTCAAAGGTCTTTTGCTCCCGGCAGCACAATGCGGGTCCTCTTGCCACTTCCATGCACAACCTCATCCTCTTCTTTCATCTGGCCGCCGCGATTTTCTGGATGGGGGGCATGGCTTTCATGGTCCTGGCATTGCGTGCACCCCTGACCGATCAACTGCAGCCTCCTGCGCGGCTTCAATTGCTGACCTCGATCCTCGCCCGATTCTTCGTTATCGTCGCCGCCAGCATCGCCGTGCTGTTGGCGACCGGCCTGGTATTGCTCCTGGCCGCGCCCAACGGACGGGCCCCGCTGGGTTGGCATGCCATGGCAGCCCTGGGCGTGCTGATGATGCTGATCTTCGGCCACATCTGGTTCTCCCCGTTTCGCCGGCTCAAACGGGCAGTCGCCGCGGCAGATTGGCCGGAGGGCGGCAAGCGCGCGGCGCAGATCACGCTGTTGGCAAAAATCAACCTCGGCCTCGGATGGCTGGCGATCGCGGCCGTCATGCTCTGGCGCTAGCGCGGACACAATAACGGCATGCGTGAACACGATCTGCCCGACCTGCCCTGCTACCTCAACGGTGCGTTCTCCAGCCTTCGCGACGCCAAGGTAAGCGTCATGGACCGCGGGTTCATCTTCGGCGATGGTGTGTATGAAGTCGTGCCGGTATACGGTGGTCGCCCTTTCCGCTTCGC
>JBKJTX010000208.1:0-6258 GCA_046590315.1 Ramlibacter sp.
AGCGTCTGAGCGGCGGCGATGTTGACCGCGCCGATGGTGTTCGCGCCTGTCGGGAGCGCCGCCGAGATTGTCACCGCTCCAGTATTGACCGCCGTGACTTTCGTATTGAGGGCCGCAAGCGTTGTTTCAGTGGCCGCACCAGTCGGAAGCGGCAGCGATGCCGCACTGACTGGAAGGGTCGCAATCGCAGCCGCGCCATCTGACAAGCGAACAAACACGGGCGTTGCGACAGGAGCATCAACAGTGAGCGAGCCCGCGTTGTCTGATACCGGGAAAGGCCCCGTGCCCGCATTCGCAGTGACAGTGCCACTCACTGGCAGCGCGGTCGCCCTAATCTGCGCATCAGTCAACGGACCGGAAACCGGCTGCGTGACTGCCGAGCCGTCCACCTTCAGCGCCGTCATGGACGCTACACCCTGCACCGTCACAACGTCAGCCGATGCGGCCCCGGCAGTGCCTAGAGCGGGTTGCTTGGCCGCAGTGGCGGCTCCTGCTGGCAGTGGCAATGAAGCGGCGCTTACGGGTTGAGTCGCTTGCCAAAACGTGCCGGTTACAGGCGTTGTCGGCGCAGTGGCGAGCGAGACTGCAAACGTGCCGGTCCCGGCATTCGCCGTCACTGTTCCACTGACAGGAACCGCCGTCGCCCTCAGTTGTGCATCGGTGATCGGGCCGGTCGCGGTAACGGTTCCGCTGACGGGCTGTGTGACGGACGATCCATCAATCTGCAACAGGCCAGCAGTCGATACCGGCACGTTTCTATACACGCCCCCACTGTCGCGTCCGGTGATCTGCGATTTGGTCAGAAGCGAGACCGACCTATCGATTGGCACGCCGACCAAATGCGCCAGACTGGCTGAGTCTGTGCCAGGCGCGTAGAACGTCTGCATCCGCAAGTGCCCTTGTGCGATGCCGCCGTTTGTGTAGGTGATCTTGACATACCGCGCACGAATGCCAGAGGATGAGTAGGCCCCTTCGGTCGCATCACTGACAGCAACGGTAAACACGCGGTCACTGTTCACCCCGTCCGTGGACCATGTGAGCGTTAGAGTGCCGTCTACGTCAGTCTTGACGAGTATTTGAACGCTCGTCCAGTCGGTGACATCTTCAAACTGTCCAGTAAATACGCCGCCCGCACCAAGCGCCGCAGCCGTGGAATTGACTGCCGATATTTTTGTTATGCCGAGCGTCATCTACTGCACTCCCAAAATCCGCACGACGATATTTGTCGCGCTTCCCAACGTGATAGATGCGCAGCGTGACCGCACGTAAAGAGCCGGGAACAGGTTCGCGCCGGTAAACAGCAACACCCCGTCGCCAGTCGTGTTCAGGTGCTGGAGAATCTGCGTGAAGACCACGTTATCCAGCGATCCTTCAAGGCGAACATCCCACGCCGAAGCCGCCGCGCCCGTACCCGTGACTTGCACGGAATAGGAGCTAAGCGGCGTGGTTGCAACGCTTACCGTGGTCCCGCTCGCCGCAGCCGTATAGGTGTCGCTTCGTGTCTGGTATGTCGCCTTGACGGGAACGGCAGTTTGGTCCGATGCGAGCACTACAGGAAGCGATGCGGCCATCGCCTGCTGGCCGGCGGTAATCAGTACCTCCGCATTGCCAGTCGAACCCCCCGCATCGATCTGCACGACTTGTGTCTTGACGGTTCCCGACTGACGCGCCAGGTCGCGGATGGTGTCTGTTCCACCCTGTACGCTGTTATCGGCCATAAATCATCCCGTTCACTGCAATGTCGCGTCCACAGGGATGGCTTCTGCTATCGGTTCCTCGACGCTTTCCATCAGGTAGCTGCCGTCCGGCTGTTTCATCGCCTTTGCAACTTTGCGGCGCGCGGGCTGCTGCACGCCTTGCGCGACCTTTGCCAGCGCCTCGATCATCGCCGCCGTCATGTCCTGGTGCTGCTGCATCTGCACCGCTGGAATGTCGATCTGGTGAAACTTCTGCGCCGCCGTGTCGGTGTCCAGCGCGTTAGCCTTGCTCAACACTTCACGCTCGCGCAAATCCAGCTCGCGGTGCTTGATGTCAAGTTCGCGGTGCTGGATGATCTGCTCCGGCGCGGGTCCGACTGGCTGCTGTTGCGGGTTTACATAAGGCACGGCTACAAACGCGCCCGTCTGAGGGTCAGGAACCACTTGCAAGCCCTTTTCGGCTGCGTCGGCTACTTCCTGCATCCGCTTGGTCTGCGCGTCGTACATGGCGCGCTGCTGCTCGGCCTGCTTATCCCCGAGCTGGCGCTGAAAGTCCGCAATCTGTTGCTGCAACTGGCCCACTTGTTGTTGTGCCTGCTGGCCCTGTTGTTGCAGCATCTGCTGGAGTTGCTGCACCATCGGATTGACCTGACTCTGTGCTTGCGGAGGCAGCATGGCCTTGAGCCGCTCGGATACCTGCTCCGCGCCGGGCCAGTCCAGATTCTTTGCCAACAAGTCACCGATGAGCGGCGCCGATGCGGGAAAGATTCGGATGAACTCCATCATCTGCTGGCTCGCCTCTTCCCTGCGGCTGGTGAAGGACGGACCCGCTGTTACCACCACGTCATACTTGCCCGTGGTCAGGTCGAATACCTTAGTGATGGCCTTCAACTGCGCCATCTGCTCTGGGTGCATTGACGCCATCTCTTCTTCGGGCGGAAGCTTCACGTACTCGGGCGGGCCTCCGCTGTCCGGTTGCACGCCTGCGCCGGGGTCCATCGGTCCCATCGGCTGCGGCGGCTGCATCACGCGCTCATATTCGTCCTTGTTCGCCACCGGCTGGTTTACCGGCACGATGTAGGTCGATCCGTCTTCCTGAATGCATCGCATGATCCGCTCGGCGCTGAATACCTTCGGTATAAGGTCGATGATGATTCGCCCACCATGCTCAACAGCGCGGTTTCGGTTATCCACAAAGTTATAGGTGGAAACATCGCCCTCCCGCTGGCGCGCCATGATGGCCTTGCCGCTGGTTTCGTTGCTCCGTGCGCCCAGGCTTGCATCGTGCAGGCCCATGATGGTTTTCATATCGTCGTGAGCCCCCATCTCCATCTGCAAGGCCCCCGTGGGTACGCCTGCGAACGGCTGGCGCTGCGGCGGGGGTTGGCCGGCGATCACGTCATATTCGATGTGATCCCAGTTGATGCGGTTGGCCGTCTGCCACTTGGCTGCGTCGGTGTCGAACTGGCCCACTGCTCCGATATAGGGCGCTTTCGGGGCAAGCGCGACAAGCTCGGTGCTGACCGTCTTCCAATAATTGACCATGCGCTGTGCGTCTTTGGCCCGGCGCACGAGGCTGATGAAGTGGCGCTTGCCGTTGATGTTCACCTCTTCCCCGTACATCGGGATGATGGGGATGAACTTGCCGAGCCAATCGTTCTCTTCCAGGATGTCCGTGCCAGTAATCAGGCGCTGCTTGACCTTGTACGTGCGGGTTTCGCGCTCACCCTGCACAGTCAGCCCCTGCGCGTCGAAGTTGGGCTTCTGACGCATGTATTCGTCAGCCAGCATCACCGTTCCGTCAGTGAGTTTGACCAGCGTTGCCGGTACTTCATCCCTCAGCCAGCGTTCGGCAACGCGGATGCGCTTGTCCTTGAACCACTCTTCGTCATAGTCACCCGAGCTGTCGTCCTCAAAGCTGGAAGCCTTGGCGTCCTTGCCCCACTTGCGTTCAAAAGCCGTCTTGCTGTACCAGTCGGTGACAAAAGCCCGGTTCCAGTCGATGCTGGTTGCCTCCTTGCCCTCGTAATCACCGTAGACCGAGAACGGATTGCTGATGCGCGACAGGGTGATGTCCTGGTCCCACTCGTCATCGCAGGCATAGTCCACATTGACGCGGAAATAGCCGAATCCGCAGGCAACCGCGAACTCGAAAGCCGTGTCGTAGACCGCTGGTGCTTGGCTCTGCGCCTCGATGTTGCGAACAATGTCTGACAGGATTTCTGCTGTCGATTTCGTTGCCTCACCGCCCATCGGCTTGACGTTGATGGCGGGGCGCGACAGGCGAGCATCGTTGGTTACCTGCTTGAGAAAGGCGGGCAGGTAGTTGGTGATGAGAACCGGGCGGCCGTCTTCCTCACGCTGGGCACGGTCGGCCTCGGGCCACTGCTTTTCGAGCAAGGCGAATTCGAGGTCATCCTGCGAAGCCTTGCGCTGCTTCGTCTCGGATTCCATGCAGGACTTGAACTCGTCGCGGTCCTGGCTGAGGGTGTCTTTATCCATGTTGCTCCGGCGCCGTCGCGGCGTTAGGTGCGCGTCATCCCATCCAGGATGCGCGGCGCGTTTCTGTGGTTTTGGGCTTCTTCGGCGCTGCGATATGTTGCAAACCGCGACCGAACAGCGAGAGCACGTCCACGCCGTCATCAAGCTTTCCGGCAGGAAAGCGCAGCAACTGGCTCAGTAGATCGCCCTTCCAAACCGCATTCTTTGGAAGGAATACTTTGCCCATTGAGGCCATGCCCTGAATAGTCCTGGCTCGCGTCGGCTTGTCGGCAATCGATGCCAGCCACTCAATGCGGCAATACGCCTTACGGTCAGTCATGCGGCGCATCAGGAAGGGCTCAACAGCCCTACGGATCGGCCCAGCTTCACCAAACCAGCAGGCGGGCTCATGCTTGAGCATGAGATCCACCTTTGCATCGATCCATACATCCGATGTGGCCTGCTTGCGCCACCAATCGAGGATGTAGATGTTGCCGTTCTGGTCTACGCCTGCAACACCGTGCTCAGTGAAGTCGCCGCCCTTATCGGTTACCGCGTAGTCAGAGGCTCCGTACTTGCGGATGTCCTTGGGCGGTACATCGTATTCCCCGAACCAGTCCGCTTTAAAGAAGTCCCCCTCGTCGGGGATGGGATTTTGTTGGTACAAGGCGTTCCAATCACGCGCAGGGAGCACGGCCCTGATTTGCTCTAGCCGATCCAGCGGATACCACGCCGGCCAAAGCGCCTCGGATTCGTCGTTGATCGCCTTAAGGCTCAATACCTCCCACTTGTCGCCGCCGTTGTCCTGCTCGGCCAACAATCTGCCGCTCAAGTCGTCGTCATGCCATCGCGTGTTAATGACCACCACCGCCCCGCCGGGCATCAGTCGCGTGTAAGCGGTGGATGTGTACCAGTCCCATACCCGCTCGCGCCGCAGTTCGCTGTCGGCCTCTTCGCGGTCCTTGAACGGGTCATCGATCAGCAGTACATCAGCGCCGCGTCCGGTAATCGCAGTTCCGACACCCGCCGCAACGTACATCCCGCCCTTTTCCGTGTGCCAGCGGTTTGCCGCGTGCGAGTCAACGGCCAGGCTTGTCTGGAACAGCGCCCGGAACTCCGGGCTGCCCACAATGTTTCGCACTTCGCGCCCGAAGTCGTTCGCCAGGTCGGAGTTGTAGCTCGCCGCAATGATCTGCTTGCCGGGCGTGTTGCCGATGTACCAAGCCGGGAACCTGCGGGAGGCCAGCTCGGACTTTCCGTGCCGTGGCGGCATCAGGATCATCAGACGCTTTATCTCGCCGCGAGCCACCGCCTCCAGCTTGGCCGCTATCAGTACATGGTGCGGCGCTGCCGTATAGGCCGGGTTGGTGTACTCGGTAAACGCCAGCAGGCTTTGCCGAGCCTTCCTGCGGTCCTGAAGTTCAGCCGCCGCCTCTATTTTGGAAACCATCGGGCTACACGTTCACTTAAGTTACGGTGTCAGCCCGCGCATGTTTGCCATTACAGAGCAAAAGCTACGAACCTTTGACTACAGCAGCAAGCTCGTCGTCTGATAGATCGGTTGCGGAAACAATCCGCAAGCCGACCTTCAATGTCGTCTCCAGCTTGTCGCCGTACTTCTTCGGAGCCATTCGCGCCAGCTTCCACTTGATGTTGTCGGCCTTCAAGCGCAGGCCGGCGACTTCCACTGCCGTTTCAGCTTGTGTAGCCGCGCTGGAAACCTCATCCAGAGATTCAAACGTCAAGTCGGCTCTTGCGTCCCTCGCGCGCGCGTACTTCTCGGAACGGTCGCCCTCAGCCTCGATCCAGTCCAGGACTGTGACGTAAGCAAACCCCTTTGCCTTACAGAAGCTGTTAAGGCTCTCGCCCTCTGCTACATGCTCGCAAATGGTGTTGATCGATGCGGCGTCCGCTTTGAAAGCGTCCCAGCCAACAGCCTTGGCCTTACCCACGGCGCCGCGCGATGTAGTTAGTTGGCCCGCCGCTCTTGACGTAGATGCCCCAATGGATGTTTGCAGTCGGGAGTTGGGGCGGCGCGAGTCTGCCGAGCATTTCCCACATTGCCATGACGATGGCGGTG
>JBKJTX010000234.1:0-3350 GCA_046590315.1 Ramlibacter sp.
CGCGTCTCGTCCATGTAGTTCTTCACCCCTGGGTAGCGCTCGAAGTAACGCTGGATGTAGTTCTTCGCTGCCGCGCTCTCGATGCCGAGGTTGCGCGCCAGCCCAAAACTGCTCATGCCGTAGATCAGGCCGAAGTTGATGACCTTGGCGTAGCGCCGCTGCTCGCTTGTCACCTCGGCGGGCGCGACACCAAACACTTCTGCCGCCGTGGCGCGGTGCACGTCCATGCCGTCTCGAAAAGCGCGCAGCAGTGCTTCGTCTTCGGAAAGGTGCGCCATGATGCGCAGCTCGATCTGGCTGTAGTCGGCGCTGGCAATCTTGTGGCCGGCCGGTGCCACGAAGGCCTCGCGCACGCGCCTCCCTTCGGATGTTTTTACCGGGATGTTCTGCAGGTTGGGGTCGTTGCTGGAGAGGCGTCCCGTGATCGCGACGGCCTGCGCGTAGTGCGTATGCACGCGGCCTGTCCGCGGATGCGCCATCTGCGCGAGCTTGTCGGTGTACGTGCCCTTGAGTTTTGAAAGGCCGCGGTGCTCCAGCAGCTTGGCCGGCAGCGGATAGTCCTCCGCCAGCTTTTCCAACACCTCCTCGTCGGTGCTGGCGACGCCGCTGGGTGTCTTCTTGACCACGGGCAGTCCGAGCTTGGTGAACAGGATGTCACCGATCTGCTTCGGGGAGCCCAGGTTGAACGGCTGGCCCGCCAGTTCGTGCGCCTCACGCTCCAGCTGCATGATCCGCTGACCGAGCTCGGCACTTTGCTTCGCCAGCATCGGGCCGTCGATCAGCACGCCGTTGCGCTCGATGCGATACAAGGCCTCGCTGCTTTTCATCTCCAGGTCGTAGATAAATGCAAGCTTGCTGTCGGCCTGGACTTTTGGCCAGAGGGCCAGATGCACATCCAAAGTTTGGTCGGAGTCCTCGCATGAATATTCGGCCGCCTTGTCGACCGCCACCTGCGAGAACGAAATCTGGTGCGCGCCCTTGCCGGTGATGGTTTCGTAGTCGATCCCGCTGCGCCCTAAGTGGCGCTCGGCCAAGCTCGCGAGGCCGTGGGGTTTGTGTACTTCGAGCACGTAACTTTGCAGCATGGTGTCGTGCTGATAGCCCCGCACTTCGATGCCGTGATTGGCAAACACATGACGGTCGTACTTGATGTGTTGGCCGAGCTTCTTCCGCTCCGGGTTTTCCAACCACGGCTTCAAGCGGGCCAGCACCTCATCGCGCGGCAATTGCTCAGGGGCATCGCCGTAGCTGTGCGCAAGTGGCACGTACGCCGCTTCGCCCGGCTTGACGCTGAACGACACGCCAACAATCTCCGCTCGCATCTCGTCCAGCGAAGTGGTCTCGGTGTCGACCGCGGCCAATTCCGCTGCCTCCAGTCGCGCCATCCATTCGTCGAACTGTGCCCACGTGAAGATGGTGTCGTATTGCAGCGTCGCGGCTTGCGACAGGCCTGACAGGTCGGGTTCCTCGAACAGGTCGCCCGCGCCTGGGCCCGGCCCCAGCTTCTTCTTGCTGCGATGTTCTTCGATCAGCTCGGGCGGAACGTCGTGAATCTCCAGTTGCCTGACCAGCCCCTTGAAACCGTACCTTTCGTAGAAGGCCTTGAGCGCCTCCGTGTCCTGCCCGCCGGTGACCGCGATGTCTTCCAGCGACGGCAGGCCGGCGATGTGATCCTTGAGATCACAGTCCTTCCTGATGGTCAGCAGCTCACGGCCCTTGGGCAGCCAGTCCAGCGCCTTGCGCAGGTTTTCGCCGACGGCGCCCTTCACCTCGTTCGCGCGTGCCACCAGGGCGTCGAGCGAACCGTATTCCTGCAGCAATTTGACCGCCGTCTTGGGGCCGACCTTGTCGACGCCGGGCACGTTGTCGACCGAATCGCCGACCAGGATCTGGTAGTCCACCATCAATCGCGGCGGCACGCCGAACTCGGCCTCGACACCGGCGACGTCCCGCTTGCGGTCGTTCATCGTGTCGATCACAGTGACGTGCTCGTTCACCAGCTGGCTCAAGTCCTTGTCGCCGCTGGAAATCACCGTCTGGCAGCCGTGCTCGGTCGCCATGCAGGCCAGCGTGCCGATCACGTCATCGGCCTCGACGCCGGGAACGTTCAGCACCTTCCAGCCCAGCAGCCGAACCACCTCATGGATCGCGTCGACCTGCGAGCGCAGATCCGGCGGCATCGGCGAGCGCGTGGCCTTGTAGTCGGCGTAGAGATCGTCACGGAAGGTTTTGCCGGGCGCATCGAACACGCAGGCAACGTAGTCGGCGCGCACGTCCTTGCGCAGCTTTTGCAGCATGTTGATCATGCCCCGGATGGCGCCGGTGGCCGGACTCGTGGGGTCGCCCGGCACAGCGCGCAAGTCCGGCATGGCGTGGAAGGCCCGGTACAGGTAACTCGACCCGTCCACCAGCAGCACCACCTTCGGCTCGCCGGGCGCAGGGCGCACGGCATCTGCAGTAATTTCCAGGACGGTCTGCTCAGTCATGCGCTGCTCACTCATAACTGCTCATTGTGCCCTCGCGACGAGGGCCGTTCCCTGGCCTCTACAATGGCCCCATGCAAGCCCGTTTCATGCTCCGTTCGCTGGTCCTCGCGCCGCTTCTCGCGTGCACGGCGCTCGCCGCCCAAACCTCGCCCGCACCCCTGGTGCAAGAGCCGCAGGCATCGGACGGCCGCAAGAACCAAAAGGTCGAGCGCATCCACCTCGAGGACGATGCCGTAAAGATCGATGAAGTCCGCTATGGCGGGCAGACCCAGAGCATCACGGTGCAGCCCAAGTCCAACCTGCCCGGGTACGAAATCCAGCCCACCGACCTCGGTCGCAGCCGCCCCGCGGACAACCGCGACGGCATGAGCAGCGCCGGCGGCAAGCGCGTCTGGAACGTTTTCAGTTTCTAGGGCCTGCTAGCACCCATGGCCGTCTTCACCCAAGTGGCGCAGGATGAGGCTGCGGAACTGGTACGCATGCTGCAATTGGGCGAGCTGCGCGAGATGCGCGGCATTCAGGGCGGCATTGAAAATACCAACTACTTTCTGACCACCCAGAAGGAAGGCGCCACGCACGAGTACGTGCTGACGCTGTTCGAGCGACTTTCGTTCGAACAGCTGCCGTTTTACCTGCACCTGATGAAGCACCTGGCGCAGCGCGGCGTCCCGGTGCCCGAACCCCATGCCGATCCCGACGGTCAACTGTTGCACACGGTGCAAAGCAAACCGGCCGCCGTGGTCGACAAACTGCGTGGCCATAGCGAATTGCAACCGACAGCAGCCCACTGCGCTGCTGTGGGCGAAATGCTCGCGCGCATGCACCTGGCCGGGCGTGACTATCCTCGCAACCAACCAAATTTGC
>JBKJTX010000348.1:0-2575 GCA_046590315.1 Ramlibacter sp.
GTGGCAGTGGCGGTGGCGGTGGCGGTCATGACTGTGTCCTCGTTCTGAAATGGGTCGGCAACCGGCTATTTTGCGGCAAGCCGCGAAGGCGCGCTTTGGGAGCCCGATTGCTGAGCTGGCTGTCCTGCCGGACGCGTTCGCGGCAGGCGGTATCCGGCAGAGGCTCATCTGGGGTGGTCGCCGCTTCGCGACGACTCCGCTGAGTCTCCTCGCTCTGGAGCCGGCGGGCAGAACTCGCTGCGCGCCCCGAAGGGCGCTACGCTCAAACACGCTGCCCGCAGCTAGACACCGAAGCGCGCTGCGCGCGCCCGGCCCCAGATCGATCGCCCCAGCCACCCCAGAAATCGCCTCTGCCGGATACCGCCTGCCGCGAAGAGACGTGGTCGCGCGCCTATTTTTACCAAGCGCCTGCTTGCTAAAAATAGCCGGGTTTGCTATGGTCGATCGCCATGGAGATACGGGCCGACCTATCCAATCATTCGGTAGCAGTCAAACGCCCGCGCGGGCGGCCGCGCAAGACGCTTGAGGACCAGGGCGACGGCAATCGCCGCGGCGAGTTGCTGCGCTCGGCCGCCAAGCTGTTCCGGCGCAAAGGGTTTCACGCGACCAGCACGCGCGACATCGCCGCGGCCGTTGGCATGCAAAGCGGCTCGCCCTTCTATCATTTCAAGACCAAAGGCGCCTTGCTGTATACGGTGATGGAGGAGGGCATGCACTCCGCGATCCTGCGCCAGGCGCAGGTGCTCGCGGCTGCCGGGGTAAAAGAGATCGACACGGCCGCGCAGCTGCGAGCGTTGGTGCGCAACCATTTCGATGTGCTGCTCGGGCCTGGCAGCGATTTCATTCCGGTCATGCTGTACGAGGCGCGGTCGATCACCCCGCGCCAGCGCGCCGCGCTGGCGGAGTTGAAGCGCGACTACGAGGCGCCGTGGGTGCCGGTGCTCGAAGCGTTGCGCGTGGACGGGCGCCTGCGCGCCGACGTGAAGCTCGCCCGCCTGCTGATGTTCGGCGCCCTCAATTGGTCGGCGCAGTGGTACGACCGGCGCAAAGGCGCAAGCCTCGATCAACTAGCCGACGCCACGGTGCAACTCTTTATTGGAGACGGAAAATGACAGCGCACTACCGTTCCGTGTTTGCGCCGGGCCTGTTCGCGGGCAAGATCATCGTGGTGACCGGCGGCGGCTCCGGCATCGGCCGCTGCATCGCGCATGAAGTGGCGGCACTGGGCGCGCACGCGGTGTTGATCGGCCGCAAGCTGGAGAAGCTGCACGAAACGGCGGGGGAGATCCTCGTCGATGGTGGCCGGGCGAGTTTTCATTCCTGCGACATCCGCGATGAGGAAGCCGTGAAGAACACGGTGCAGGCCATCATCCTGGTGCATGGCCGGATCGACGCGTTGGTGAACAACGCAGGCGGCCAGTACATCTCGCCGCTGGAAAGCATTGCTGCGAAGGGCTGGGAGGCGGTGATCAATACCAACCTCACCGGCGGCTTCCTGATGGCGCGCGAGTGTTACCTGCAGTCGATGCACCAGCACGGCGGCGCCATCGTCAACATCGTCGCCGACATGTGGGGCTCGATGCCGAACATGGGTCACAGCGGCGCGGCCCGGGCGGGCATGGTGAGCTTCACTGAAACAGCGGCGGCCGAATGGGCGCACAGCGGCGTGCGGGTGAACGCAGTCGCGCCGGGCTATATCGCGTCCAGCGGCATGGACCATTACCCGCCCGAGGCCGGACCGATGCTGCGTGAGATGCGCGCGACCGTTCCTCTTGCGCGTTTCGGCACGGAGGCGGAGACGTCGGCAGCGGTTGTCTTCCTGCTCAGCCCTGCGGCCAACTTCATCAGCGGCTCGGTGGTGCGCGTCGACGGCGCGCGGCCGCAAGTGCGGATGGGTTGGCCGATGCGCACGCCGACAGAGGAGGCGCAGCAGCGCGAAGCGGTGAAGCCATTCGACGGATTTCACCGGGCCCAAACACCGAAGGTGTTTTCCGAATCCGTTCCCAAGGTGTTTCAGTCGTGAGTGTGTTCGCTTCCTCGTGGAATGCCCATGGCGAGGTGGCGACCCGCCGGCGCCAAGTCATGGAAGAGCGGATAGCGCAGTTGCGGGGATTGGAAGACCGCGCTGCGGCGGCTTCGGCCAAGTCCAAGCCGGTCTTCGACAAGCGCGGCCAGCTGTTGCCACGCGAGCGCGTTGCGTTGTTGCTGGACCCCGGCACGCCCTACCTGCCGCTTTGCTCACTCGCCGGCTATCTGCAGGACAGCAAGGACCCCGCCTCCTCGGTTCCCGGGGGCGGCGTGATCGCCGGCATCGGCTGCGTGAGCGGCGTCCGCTGCATGGTGTTGGCCAGTGACTCGGGCATCGAGGCCGGCGCGATCCAGGCCATGGGCCTGGACAAGATCCTGCGCGTGCAGGAGATCGCCCTGCAGAACAAGCTGCCCTTCGTGCATCTGGTGGAGAGTGCAGGCGCCAACCTGATGAAGTACCGCGTCGAAGGCTTCGTGCAAGGCGGCGCGCTGTTTCGCAATCTTGCTCGTTTGTCGGCAGCGGGCATACCGGTCATCACCGTCCAGC
>JBKJTX010000068.1:0-10321 GCA_046590315.1 Ramlibacter sp.
GATGCACAAGAGGGAGATACGGACATGGGCAAACCGGTAGCGATATGATCAAACGATTGTAGCGGCTGCCCTGTGGGGCCCCGCCTGGAAGACCATGGCCAACATCGACGCACTCAAGAGCACCGGCCTCAAGGCCACCCTGCCGCGCCTGAAGATTCTGGACGTCTTCCAAAAGGGCGCCCTGCGCCACATGACGGCCGAAGACGTGTTCCGCGTACTGATGGAAGAGCGCTCTGACATTGGCCTGGCCACCGTCTACCGTGTGCTGATGCAGTTCGAACAGGCCGGCATCTTGACGCGCAGCCACTTCGAGAGCGGCAAGGCCGTGTATGAACTTAACGAAGGCACCCACCATGACCACATGGTCTGCCTGGACTGCGGCCGGGTGGAAGAGTTTTACGACGCCGAGATCGAGAGGCGCCAGAACGCCGTCGCGAAAGCCAAGGGCTTCCAGATCGCCGACCACGCCCTGAGCCTGTACGCGCATTGCACCAAGGAGCCGTGCCCGAACCGTCCGGTGCATACGTTGGGGCATCGGAACAACTAGCTGGCGCGCGACGTAGGCCAACCGACAGTCAGAGGTCCCCAGGAACCGGACGGTCGAAGTAGCGAAAAATGTACTGGATTGCGCTGGTCCGAACGGCGGCGGCATCCGCTGGGGATGGCGAGAAGGACATGAGGTTGAGGTTCCCCGTATCCAAGGCGATGCTGCGGTACTTGTTGTCGTAGCTGCGGGTCGCCAGGGCCTCTCCAGTACCGAAGATCAGTCCTCCGGGGAAGCGACGGAAGTAGTCGGTGATGTCTGTTACGGAATCGGGCGCCATCTGGAAGCTGGAGTCCAACCGCAGGGACAGCGTCTCTCCTCCCCCCGTCTCCCGGTCGAAGATGTGGGACGGCATGTTGTTGAAAAGCCCCCCGTCCACCCAGACGCCGATGAGCGGGTGCCGCTCGTTGTTGGTCGAGACCGGATCGCGCTCCCGAACGCTTTCGCCTGAACCAATCACGTTCGCAAGCAAGGGGTCGTTCTCCCGAATGACGAGTGGCTTGAAGATGCAGTACGGCAGGGCCATGGACAGCCGCACGGCGTCCACTACGTAGAAGCGCGGTGTGGTGGCGCCGGAGAAGACATGGCTGGTCAGAGACTCCAAATTGGTCCCGGTGAAAGCCAGCTTCATCCGGAACTCCCGCTCGAAGGCCTCGAAGGTCATGTTGTCGTCCCGCAAGCGCGCCAGCTCCGGGTCGGCGCCGGACTCCACCAGGGCTTTGAGGGACTGGAAGCGCGCCGGGAGTTCCTCATCCGCGGTGCCGACGGGCACGTATTGCTCATACCGCGAGGGGTTGTTCACTCGCAAGCGTGCCACTGCCAGCCACCGCCGGAAAAACTGATAGATCGCCTCACCCGTCATGACACCGAAGTCCTGGACGAAAGCCTGGGCTGTGGCCGCCGCGTCTCGATCCAGCAGCGCCTGGGCGGTGGCGCTCGGCAGCTGCGTGCGGATCAGGATGAGCGCCTGATTGATGTTGGCGAAAAGCAGCTCCAGCCATGCGCCCTGCACTCTCAGCCGGATCAGGCGCGCATGCAGCAGGCACAACTGGACCAAGTGCCCCCACACGACGGCCGGGAGCGCGCCAAGAATCTCGCGCACCGCTTCGATAGCGGCCAAGGTGTCCGCGATTCCCAGGGCCGTGAGGCGCTCGGTGACTTCCCGTATCCGGCGCAGCGCTTCCTCCGCGTTGGGGATGGAAGTCGGGACAGTGCTCAGCAGGTCGTCCAGCTCCCGCAGGCTGCGGACAATGTCCGTGACGTGGACGTGACGGGCCACATAGGCCGCCATGCGGGTCACGTCCATGTCACGCATCAACAAGATGAATTCCTTGGTGAGGTCAATCAGCGCCAGCGTCCGCGGGTCGGTCGGGGCCGGGACGGTTTGAAATCCGCCGATCCGGAACACCCGGCCCGGGCTAGGAGGGTCGAAGAAGGCATTGAAGTCCTCCAGCTCGGTGATGGTCTTGAGCTCGAAGGGCGTAAAACCCGCGGCCAGGAACAGCGCGGTGATGGCCCCGGCCGAGGCGCCGGCGACGCCCAAGACGTTGGTGAGCCGGTAGCCTGAATTGCGGATGACGTTGATGGAAGAGTGGCCCAGGGACTCCAGCGCGCCGACAAAGGCGTTGCCCTTGCCGCCCCCGCCTTCCAAGGCGAGGTACTTGATGTCGCCCGGCGCGAGCCGCGGCGGATAATTGGACATGTCTCCTAGCTGTCGGAGAGGTTCAGGTCGGCGTTGGTCGTCTGCAGGCTGAAGTCGGATTGCAGATAAACCAGCGAGGTGGGGACGATCACCTTCCAAGGCCTGCCCTCGGGCGTCGCGCGTTCCAGGTCATCCTGCTGGTCCCGCAACTCTTCGTACAGCGCGAGGAACAGCGGGTCCCCGATGCGGGGCGACTCGCCGCCGCTCCATATCCGGCCGGTCGTCAGGTAATACAGAACCGCATCGTTGTAGAGAGGATGGACGGGCACCAGCACCCGCGCCGCGCCCGCCTTCAGGAACTGGTCGAACAACGGGTCGGGGTCCGAACCGTTCATCATCACGGGCCATTGCCCCTTGCGACCCCAAAAGTACGGATAGAACAAGTAGGTCAACTGCTCCCACTCGAAGGCCTGCTCGAAGAACTGGATGTACTGCCCTTCCGCCAACGACTCGGGAACGTTAATCTCGGGCGGGGTGCCGGACATGGCGTTAAAGCTGCCGTAGTATTGGTTCGAAAGAATGGTGACGCAGTTCTTCTTGAGCTCGGTTTTCTCCACCTCGCGGTTCAGCCGGGGGTTCTGGCCGGTGATGGTCACACCCAGGGGCGCCGCAGCGGTGGCGCGGTTCTCCTTCTCTGCCACCATCGCGCGATAGGCGGCCACGATCTTTTCGTAGGTCTTGATTTGCCACTCCTCGAAGTGGCGCGGGGTGCGCTCGCAGTGCACCTCCACCGTCGCGGTGTAGGCGGCTATCTGGAGCATATGGATGCCGATAGGCACGTTCGTGTCCTCGTCGTTCAACACACCGTCCGGGTTGCCGTTGCCAACAATAATGGTGAGGTCCCTCGACGCGGCTTCCCACCCAGACGACTGGGTTCGGCCAGTCCAGTACTTGGCCACGTAGCCCGCGGGAATATTGAGCTCCTTGTTTGAGTCTCCCCGCGCAACGTCGGGAGGGATGTCCCCCGAAGCCAGGGCGGTGGTCACGGTGGTGTAGAGCGGTGGCGGGGGTGTGACGCCCTGGACGCGGTAGCGTTGGATGTACTCGTGGTAATTCCAGTCCTGGATGTCCCGGTGCGTGGCGGTGCCCAGCGGAATCAAAGGAGGGAAATCACCGGCGGGCGCAGCGGGTGCGTTGCGGCTGAAGCGCAGGAAAGCCGCGGGCTCGGGCACCACGAACTCAAACATCAGGCGTCGGCCGTAGTTGAATATCTGGGCTGTGTAGTGCTTGTCTACGAAGCGGTAGATTCCGCTGATGTTGCCGGCGCCGGTTTTGTTGTCGATCCCGTGGAGGTTGGTCTCCTCCGTTTCCTGCAAGATTTTTTTCACGCGCTCCTCCCGCGCCTTCTTCTGGATCTTGTCAACAGCGCGGCTGACGATCTCCTGGGCGAAATTGGAGGAAGATCGGTTGGTTTCCCGGCTGGAAGTGGAGTAGGCGAAGTCGGCACGGGCGCCGATGGACACCGGCCCGTAAGAGGCGCTTACGGTGAGTCCCGCCTGCACGCTCATGTCGGTCTCGATCGCGTTCTCGCTTTCCTTTTTGAGCTCGAAGCGATCCGTTTTTTGGGTGTCCCGCTCGGATTCCTCGATCGTCTCCTGCTCGATGGTCGCGATGTCCTCGCTGCGGTTCAGTTGGCGGTGCTTGCGTTCCTTGTACTCGCCCTGGAGCACGTTCTCGATGTGGGCGATCTCCCCGGCGGTGTATTTCTCGAAGGTCTGCTTGACCACCTTCAGGTCGCCCACGCCCAAGGGTTTGACGCCCGGCAGGGGGGGCGAGAAGACGTCGGAGCGCAGCGGTGCAGCGTCGACGAGCAGGAGGCCCGGGTACAGCACGACGTCGGCGTGGGTGGAAAAGAAGCCTGCCCACTCCGCTTCTCGCGGCAAGCGCTCGAAGAAGAACGGATCCTTGATGCTCAGGATTTTTCTCTGCAACGCGGTGAGGTCGGTGTTCATTCGGTCAGACATGGCCGCCAAACTGACGGCACCTTCAACCGCGCGGCTTTGGGTGAGCCAGCGGCGCGTGCTTTCGCTCAGCCGGGATAGCTCCTTGGTGGGCGCGGACAACTGGAAGGCCTGTGCATACACGCCCACTTTCCCCGACGGCGCGCCCTTCTTGACCGGCGTCACGTTAGAGGTCATGGAAGCGGACGAGACAGTCTTTTGCTCCCACTTCACCGTGCGCAGTTCTTGGCGGGCCCGGTGCAGATCGCCGAACTCCTGCCAAAGGGCATCGTAGCTTTGCAGGACATCGGCGGCGGGCTTATCTGAGGTGCGCTTGCCGCTGACCGCAGGAGCGAAGCCCGCCAACCTTTGGGGAACCATCACGGCGTGCCCGCAGTAAGCTTCCAGAACCTCTGCCGACGCTGTAGCCCGGTCGGCTGCCAGAGCCTTGACCAGATTCAACCCGCGCAAGTCCCGCAAAAGTCCTTCCAAATTCAAAGGCTCGACCCGCTTTAAAACGAAAAATAAATAAAGCTTGTCCCAGGTTTGAGCCAGGAGGGACGCAAGCTCTTTTGTTGCTGCGAATTCCGCCGGCGTCGCCCCCAGCGCATCCCTGAGGCCCGCCTCAAAAGCCACCGCGTCGAAAGCCCGCCGATGGCGAGCCAGCAATTGGTCGAGTTTGCGAAGCGGACTCTCCTGCTTATCCAAGGCGTACCCCAGTCGTGCGACCAGGTCTCGCGCTTCGCGCAGGACCAAGCTTTCAGATTTGGGCGGGTCGGTTAGCGCGAGGATGCCACCGACGACCGTAGCGTCGAAAGATCGCTCATCCCTCACCATCTCCCCGGCGCGCGCGTCCATCGCCGTGCTGTCCGGGGCACGCAAGGCCATGAATTTGAATAGGTTTGTTTCCATGGCCCACCATACATAAAAACATAGAGCAACGCCAGCCGCGGGACGAGGGCCCAGGCGCCTCAGCAGTAACATTCCGTTCTCAGGGCTGCTGCTTTGTGTAGGACCCTTGGTGTGAGCACTGCCGCATCACCAGGCCTGTCATGCCGGCGCCGATCCGACATCGCGATGTGTTGCTTGGGCCTGGATTGCGGATCGAGTCAGATCAAGTCCGCAATGACACCTATTTGTTTTGCTCCATCGCGCGCCGATGGCGCTCGACGAATTCCTGGTAAGTGTCCACCCCGCGCAATTGCAAGATGGTGTTGCGCACCGCCGCCTCGACCAGCACCGCGATGTTGCGGCCGGCCACCACCTGAATCACGGCCTTGCGCACCGGCACGCCCAGCACGTCCTGGACCAGCGGCTCGTAAGGCAGGCGCTCGTACTCGCGCTCCAGCGTCTCACGGCGTACCAAGTGCACGATCAGCTTGAGCCGCATTTTCCGGCGCACCGCCGTCTCCCCGAAGATGCCGCGGATATCGAGCAGCCCGATACCGCGCACCTCCAGCAGGTTCTGCAAGAGCTCGGGGCAGCGGCCCTCGATCGTGGTCTGGTTGATGCGGTAAAGATCCACCGCATCGTCGGCCACGAGGCCATTGCCGCGTGAAATCAACTCCAGCCCGAGCTCGCTTTTGCCGAGCCCAGACTCGCCGGTGATCATCACGCCCACGCCGAGAATGTCCATGAAGACGCCATGCATCGACGTGCGCTCGGCGAAATGTTTGGAGAGGTAGGCACGCATCACATCGATGACGAAAGCCGACGGTTCGTGCGTGGCGAACATGGGGATCTGCGCACGCTCGCACATCGACAGCAGCGCGTCGGGCGCTGCTTGGTTGTCGGTCAGCACCAGCGCCGGCGGCTCGAGCGTGACGATGCGCGAAATGCGGCGGTTGCAGTCTTCGGCCGTCGCATTGGTGAGATAGGCGATCTCGCGCTCGCCCAGGATCTGCACCCGGTAGGGATGGATGTAGTTGAGGTAGCCGACCAGATCGGCGCCGGAACGCGCCGCGCGCACAGCGATCTCGTCGAACCGACGCTCGGAAGCGCCGAGTCCGGCGACCCATTCCCATTTGAGCTGCGCCCGGTGATCTTCAAAGAGGACGTCGGCGCTGACAACGGTTGGTTTCATCTTATCAGCGGCTTGAGCGCCGCCGGGCCGCCCCAAGGCGCGAAGGCCCCCTCGGGGGGCAGCGCAGCAGCTTGCTGCAAGCGTGGGGGCTCATACGGTTCACGCCGGCTGGGCCGATTGCCAGGTGGCGATCAGCTGGTGCAGGACGGCGGCGTCGGTGCTGGACTTGATCCTTTCGCGCAGCGGAGCATCGCTCAGCAGTTCGGCAATTTCGGAAAGGATTTCCAGATGCTTTTGAGTGGCCGCCTCGGGCACCATGAGAAAGATCAGAAGGTTGACCGGCTTCTCGTCCGGCGCGTCGAAGCCGATCGGCTGGGCTAGCTGAAACAGGGCGGCCATCGGCGCCTTCAAGCCCTTGATGCGCCCGTGGGGGATGGCCACGCCGTGGCCTAGACCAGTGGAACCCAAGCGCTCGCGGGCGAACAGGCTGTCGGTGATCAGGGCGCGCGATAGCCCGTGCAGATTTTCGAAGAGCAGCCCGGCTTCCTCGAAAGCACGCTTTTTGCTCGTGGCATCGACGCTCACAAGTACCTGAGCGGCGGGCAATATGGACGCGAGGCGATTCATAGATACGGGTTTACGATTATGCACCCGACTAGATGCACCGCAACAAAACGCTCCAGGGGAACGATTCGCCTACGCCACAACGGCAAAGGCGCCCGGTGGGCGCCTCGTCTGGTCTGTTTGGGGGTCTACATCACGCGCTTGAGGGCGTCGTGGTGGTGGTCTTGCAGGCGCGTCTTGTGCCTTCCCACCTGGCGGTCGAGCTTATCGACCAGGTCGTCTAAGGCGGCGTAAAGATCCGCGTGGGAGCTTTCCGCGAACATGTCGCCGCCCTTGACGTGAATCATGCATTCCGCTCGCTGTCGTCGCTCTTTTTCTTTCTGCTTTTCAACCGTGAGCAGCACCCTGATGTCGACGACTTGGTCAAAGTGCCGGGTGATTCGATCAAGCTTGGTGGTCACGTAATTGCGAAGTGCCGGAGTGACTTCGAGGTGGTGACCGCTGATCGTCAAGTTCATAAATAAGCCTCCTGTTGACTGGTGGTTGAAAGGGCCGCCTGGGAGCGCCGACGGCCGGCGAACTCGTATCTCTGAAGGTCAATTCACTATGCCCCCGATACCTCTGAAATGCAATCAATTTCAGTCGCCAGAAAGATGCTTGATCTGAAACCTTTTGTCCAACTGAGCCGAAAAAAAAGCGACCCCTACAGGGCCGCTTTACCACCTTCGGTGGTGTCAGGGCTTAACGCCTGCGCCAAGCCATGATCGGATCGGTGCAGCTTTCCCAGCCGCGGGCCGCTTTCGGATGCGCCTGGGCGCCGGGCCGGTCGAGGTTCCCATGCTCGGTTCGCTCGGACATGGGCTTGTCGCGCGGGGTGTCTGCAAAGCGGTTGGATGTCTTGGTTTCTGTGGACATGATTGTCACTCCGGTAGGGCGTCGGCCTCAGCTTCCGCTGTCGTTAGCGACGGGTTTCTGACTGTCCTGTTGCACAGGGCGTGCCGCATGGCGGCTGAGGAACGGCCATGCATGGCCGCTGCGGCCCCGCTGGCCATCGGAGGCCGATCCCTTGCCATCGCTAGGGGCCGGGCGGAAGCCGCTTCGGCTCGCGTTCGGATCGTTCGCCAGCTGGATCATGTGAAAACTCCTTGGGTCCCTAGGCGAGGGCTCGCGTTGGGAAGACAAATTCAATTTAGGAGCCATGCCTCATCGGGTATGTCGGACAGCTCGGCCCATGCGTGTAGGACGTGTCCTGCTCAGCCATTCAATACGGACGCACGGGTCAGGGCGTTTGCAGACCCTGCTTCTTGCTCTACTATTCGACCCAGAGGAGACACTGCCGCCCCGGCGGCCGCGGCCCATGAGCCTTGGCACCATCATCCATGCTGGCTTGACCCGCCCCAGCCAACCGGTGCACGCATTGGTGTTGATGGGCGGTGGGGCGCGAACCGCCTACCAAGTGGGCGTACTGCAGGCTTTGGCCTCCATTCTTGAGCTTCAGGCGGAACAGCGACCTGCGAAGTTTCCGTTCCAGGTGCTGGTGGGCACATCGGCGGGGGCGCTGAACGTCGCGTACCTGGCCGGCACCGCCATGCTGGGCCTCCAGGCGTTCGGCCACCTGGGCAAGTTTTGGCGCCGATTGCGCTCGCGCGATGTGTACGAGCTGGACGTTCCGCGTTGGGTGCGCTTCAGTCGGCTGGCCGCCGCTTTCAGCCTGTGGCGCCACGCGCGGGGGCACGGCGCCATCCTCGACAACATGCCGCTGGTGGACACACTGCACCACGCGGTCTCGCTGCAAGGCATTGAGGAAGCCTTGCAGACGCAGGCGATTCAGGCCGTCGCCGTCACGGCTTCCAGCTACAGCAGCGGCGTGCATTGGACCTTCTGCCACACGGCCCGCGACAAGAGCCACGACATGTGGAACCGTCCTGGCCGCCGGGCGGAATTCCAGCCGATCACCATCGAGCACCTGATGGCGTCCAGCGCGATCCCATTTCTCTTTCCCTCGACGCCGCTCTGGGTCGACGGGCGGCGCGAATATTTCGGTGACGGTTCGATGCGGCAGGTCTCGCCGCTTTCGCCCGCGATGCATCTGGGCGCCCACAAGATTCTGGTCGTCGGTGTCAGCCAGCCCCAGCGCTCGGGCTTGGTCGGCGCCTCTCGGGACGCCGGCATGCAGTCGCCGACGCTTGGAGCCATCGCCGGCCATGCCATGGCGAGCGTCTTTCACGACACCTTGCAAGCCGACGTGGAACAGGCGCAGCGTGTGACCAAGACCCTGCAGCAATTGCCGCGCGAAGTCGCCGGCGTTTTGCCCTATCGCAGCGTCGAAGTGCTGGCGATCCAGCCGTCCCAGTCGCTGGACGCGCTCGCGCAGACCCACGCCCACGAGCTGCCGCTAGCCGTGAGGCGCGCGTTGGGCGGCTTGGGCGCACTCAAAGGCGGCGGCGGTGCGCTTGCCAGCTATCTGCTGTTCGAGCCTGGCTTTGTGCAGTCGCTGATCGCGCTGGGTGAGCAGGACGCCTATGCGCGCAAGGAAGAACTGCTGGCATTTTTTGGTCATGGCGGATGAGCCGGTCGATGCTCGCACGGCATAATCGCGCGGTCATCACTTTCGAAAGAGCGCTCTTGGAAACCTACCCCAGTCGGTAGCTTTCGAATCAATTGGGGGTCAGATTCCAATTAATCGAAAGCTGCTTTGCCTCGCAATTACAGTTCGAATAATTGGAATCTGACCCCAATTTGATGCCATGCTGAACATCTTTACGCTCGCTAATGGCCGTCTCTTCCAGGAAGAGATCGAGTCGCTGGAAGAGCTCTCCAAATTCCAGCCGATCTGGGTTGATCTTGAGTCCCCCACCCCCGAAGAAAAGCGCTGGATCAAGCAGTACTACGGCCTGTCCATCCCCGACGATGCGATGGACGAGGACATCGAGGAATCAGCCCGCTTCTACGAGGAAGACAACGGCGACCTGCACATCCGCAGCGACTTTTTGATCGCCGACGAGGACGAGCCACGCACGGTTCGCGTGGCCTTTATCCTCAACCTGCTCAATGACGAGCTGAAAAGCCGCGGCGTGCTGTTCTCGATCCACGACGAAGACGTTCCGGTATTCCGCCTGCTGCGCCTGCGCGCGCGGCGCGCTCCGGGCTTGATTGAAGACGCCAAGGAAGTGCTGCTCAAGCTGTTCGACGCCGATGCGGAATATTCGGCTGACACGCTCGAGGGCATCTATGACGAGCTTGAAAAAGTCAGCAACAAAGTGCTCTCGGGCGACGTGACCGACGAGCTGGCCGGCGAAGTGCTGGGCGCCATCGCGCGGCAGGAAGACTTGAACGGGCGCATCCGCCGCAACGTGATGGACACGCGCCGCGCCGTCAGCTTCATGATGCGCAGCCGCATGCTGACCGCCGAGCAGTTCGAGGAGTCGCGCCAGATCCTGCGCGACATCGAGTCGCTGGACAACCACACGGCATTCCTGTTCGACAAGATCAACTTCCTGATGGACGCCACCGTCGGCTTCATCAACATCAACCAGAACAAGATCATC
>JBKJTX010000077.1:0-2962 GCA_046590315.1 Ramlibacter sp.
ACCAGGGCCTGTCTCCGCTGGTGTTTGTGCCAGCCCAGGCAGTGGCTCAGACTCCCCGGAGGCTGTGGATCGACACGGACGCTGCGTGCGGACATAGCCGCAAAACCGATCCGGACGATTGCTTCGCCATCGCACTACTCGCACACGCATCAAACCTCCAGATCGTGGGCATTTCTACGGTGTTTGGCAACGCGCCGCGCGAGGTGGTCGACCGCATAACCATCGAGCTGGCGGCGAGTTTGTCGGCCGATGTTGGTCGAGCGCTTCCGGTCTATAGCGGATCCGACGCACCTCTCTCGCAGAGTGTGCCACCCAAATCCCCGGCGCACGACGCGCTGATCGCGGCGCTCGAGCAGGGCCCGCTCACGGTTGTAGCGTTGGGCCCGCTGACTAACCTTGCTGCTGTACTCGGCGAGCGGCCGGACCTCCGATCAAGGGTGACCCGGCTGGTCGCGATTATGGGCAGGCGTCCTGGGCATATCTTTCATCCCGCCGAGGGTGCGAATGCGCGCGCTCTCTTCGGCCACGGACCGGTGTTTCGGGACTTCAACTTCGTGATGGATACGCGCGCTTCGTCGCAGATCGTTGCCTTGAATCTGCCTCTGAGTTTGCTTCCCTACGATGCGGCCCGCGGAATCGAAATCACTGCAAACGATCTCGATCAAATGGCGGTATCCGGTGGCACGGCGTCTTGGGTGGCGGAGCGCGCCCGGTTGTGGCTGAGCTACTGGCGCGAAGACATCGGACGCCAGGGCTTGTTTCCTTTTGACCTGCTCGCGGCCGCCTATGTAGTTGAGCCGCATCAGTTTCAATGCGCGACGGTTAAAGTGTGGGTCGGCGAAGACCCTACATTGTTCGTGCCGTTTTGGCGGCCAACGGCGCTGCTCGTTGGCCAGGAAAACGTGCGTCTTGAAAGAGTGGAAGCGACCGGGTCGGCTCTTTATTGCGCCAAATCTGCGGCCGACCTTAAGCTGAAGCTGATAGATCGCTTCCGGGCATGGCCCTAACCCACGCTCTCATCTGAATTCTTCGTTGAGCTGGCGATCAGGTCTTCCCGTTGGCCGCTGGCGTTTCGGTGTGCATCGCACACTGCCACTGGCCGCCCTTGCGGGTCCAGACAGACGAGTCGTTCATCTCCTGCCAGGTCTCGGCGGATTTGCCCCGCTGCGACAGCGCCTGCTTGACGTGATACGTCAACACGGCCGTATCGCCCGTGGGGAAGACCACGTTCATGTCGCTCAGCTCAAATGACTTGACGACCATGGTCCCCTGCTCAGCCATCTTGCGATAGGCCGCGTGGTCGAACTGCATCGCCCCATGGGCACTGACCATCAGCGCGGGCTCGTCCAGCAGGGTTACAGCGGCGTCGGTGTCTCCATCAACCATGGATTGCCAGAACCTGTTTTCCAGGGCGATCAAATCTTGGGTGGGTGTCTGCATTGTTCTTCCTCCTGTGCATAGAAAGAATTCACTATGGCGCTTCATGTCTTGCCGGCTATCAGCACATGCGCCTTGGGACAGTAGGTTGGCGCCTACGGTTGGCGCACAGTGGAGAATATTCGTTCATGATCCCGGCGGGAAAAATGGTAGATTTACTCATGGCTCATCTACTTGACAGATGTGCGGCTGCTACGGAAGACCGCCTTGCGGCTCGGCACACCATCGGTGCTCCACGGTGGCACGGGAGGCGAGCCGCCTCAGTTGCTAAGTCATCTCGTCCAAGGTCGGCGCACACTATCGCCAGATCCGCGTGAGTGGCGCGACCCACAGCTTTAAGGGCTACGAGTTGATTGGGGGCGAACCCCTCCGCCGAGCGATGTCGAGCATGCAAATCCCTACGCTGGAAACTGAGCGACTGAATCTCGTTGCGCCGAGTGTAGGCGCTGAGCAGCTATACGAAGAGTTCTATACCAATGCGCAGGCGTCCTCGGCGTACGGAGGCCCGTTGACTGCCGGTGCGGCATGGGCACGGCTCGCCTCAGATCTAGGCACGTGGCATTTGCGCGGGTTTGGAGTCTGGGTCATTCAGCGGCGGCAGCAACAAAACTTTGTCGGCGTATGCGGTTATTGGCAGGGCATCGGCTGGCCGAGGGAGCTCACTTGGTGGGTGCTTCCTGAGGCACGCGGCGCAGGCATTGCACATGAGGCTTCACGTGCTGTCATCGAGCACGCGTATCGCGTCTTCAAGTGGCCAGTGGTAGAAACCTATATGAATGACACGAATGAACCAGCACGCAAGCTCGTCCTGCGCCTTGGAGGCGTCAAAACCGGGAGGCGGCAATTTCCAGATAGCCTGGAACGCGACGTGTTTCAAATCCCTGAGCCGCCCGATGCCTAGCCCTCCATCAGGAACCCTGATCGTGAGTCCACCAGAAATCGAAGCCCAGGTACGAATCTTCTTCGATGAGTTTGTCGAGGCATTCGGAACCTTTGATGGAAAGGCTATTGCCCGGCGCTACCTGTCTCCCTACCTCGCCTTTCACACAGCAAGATCCGTACAGGTTTTTATGTCTGCTGATGAGACGGCGTCGTACTTTCAGAGAATCGTCGATGAGTACTACGCCAAAGGCTGTCGGTCCTGCCAATACAAAGAGCTATCGATGACCCCTCTTGGAAACGAGTGCGTCATTGGCACGGTCACGTGGGAGCTTCTGGCCCAAGATCGCTCGGTTACGGGCGCGTGGCGAGAGTCGTACAACCTATGCTTTGTCGAGGGTCGTTTCATGGTCTTCACCTCAACCGATCACGCAGCTTGAGTTCATCCGAACCAAGCGCGCCGATCATTTCTACCTTACACCTTTGCTAAAACGCATGACCGAACGAAATCCTTTCTCCGTGCCAACTGCGTATGTGGACGACATACCAATCACTGCCACACCAGATGGTCTCGGTGCGCATCGGTACTTGTTCGGTGGGTATTCCGGACGAACGTGACCGGTGATTCCGGCATCGTGACCGGGCA
>JBKJTX010000099.1:0-6150 GCA_046590315.1 Ramlibacter sp.
CAGGAAGGTTGCAGTGGCGGCAAGGGCCGCTCGCCGGGTGATGCGAAGCAACGATCTCTCCTGGTTCTGGACGCGAAATAATCTACTTCTACTTTGCGTCATGCTAACATACCGATCAGTAGATAACCAGTGGAGCACCATGCGAGAGCCACATCCCACCGTCACTCGCCGCCTGTTGCTGACCGCGATGCTCGCGGTGACAGCGCTGCCGCTGCACGCGCAAATCTATCCCGGCAAACCGATCCGGTTCATCGTCCCTTATCCCGCCGGAGGCCCCACCGATGCGGTCGCGCGCGCCGTGACCGTCAAACTGGCGGAGGCCCTGGGTCAGCCGGTAGTGGTGGACAACGTCGTCGGTGCGGGTGGCTCGATCGGCATGGCCGCCCTGGCGCGGGCGGCCGCCGACGGGTACACCATCGGCCTGGCCACCACTGGAACGCATTCGGTCAACCCGCATCTTTACGGATCGAAGCTGGGCTACAACGCCGTCAAGGATTTCACGCCGATTACGCCCGTGGTCGGCTACGTCAATATGCTGGTGGCGCATCCGGGTGTTCCTGCGCGCACAGTGGGCGAACTCGTGGCGTATGCCAAGGCGAATCCCGACAAAGTGAACTTCGGCTCGTCGGGCAACGGGTCCACCAACCATTTGTCGGGTGAACTTTTCAAGTCGCTCGCCGGCGCGCCGATGGTGCATGTGCCGTACAAGGGGGGCGCCCAGGCGCTCACTGACCTGATCGGCGGCAACACGACATTCATGTTCGATCTGCTTTCGTCGTCGCTGCCGCATGTGCGCAGCGGCAAGCTGCGCGCCATTGCGGTCACCAGTGCAAAGCGCTCGGCCTTTGCGCCGGACGTTCCGACGATGGACGAGTCGGGCGTCCCCGGCTACGCCGATGCCGGCTCCGACCTGTGGTTTGGCATCGTGGGCCCCGCCAACATCCCCGCGCCAGTGACAGCTCGGCTCAACACGGAACTCAAGACCATCCTGCAATCGCCGGAAATGATCGAGCGCTTCCGGTCCATGTACCTGGATGTCCAGACTTCCACGCCCGCGGAGTTCGCGCGCCTGATCGCGAGCGACCACGACAAGTGGGGGCGTGTGGTCCGGTCCTCGGGCGCCAAGCTGGACTGAGGACGACCCTCATGCAAGACAACACACCGATCCTCGTTGGCTGCGGTGACGTCACCGACATGACGACCCCGGCCGAACAGGGCCGCTCGCCCTACGACATCACAGCGGCCGCAGCCCGCTTGGCTTTGGCCGACGCGCAGGCCACAAGTACCCAGCTGCAAGATCACATCGACAGCGTGGCGATGCTGCGCTTCTTCTCGGACACTTCGCATCGGTTCGCCACCAAACTCGGCAACTCCACCAACCCGGCACGCAGCGTGACCAAGCGGCTTGGCATCACACCGTCCGAGCACCTCTACACCTGGAACGGCGGCAACATGCCGCAGTACATGGTGAACCTCTATGCCGAGCGCATCGCCCGCGGCGAGCTGCGGGCGGCGATGATCTTTGGCGGCGAGGCGCTGCGCACCCAGCTCGAAGTGGAACGGCGCGGCCTCCCCGTGTCGTGGGCCGAGGACACGGGTTGCCGGCCTACCCTCGTCGGCGACCCGAGGCGCGGCTGGAACGACATCGAGGACCGCCACAACATGCGGGCCGCCATCTCCATCTACCCGCTCTTCGAGAATGCGATCCGGGGCGCACGCGGCCGCGCGGTTCCGGAGCACATGCAATTCCTTGGGCGCCTGATGGCCGGCTTCAGCGAAGTCGCGGCCAACAATCCGCTCGCGAGTCGCCGCGAGCGCTTCACGGCGGAGCGGCTGGCGCGGGTGGACGCAGACAACCGCTGGATCGGCTTTCCGTATCCGCGCTACATGAATTCCAACGCCTTCATCGACCAATCCGCTGCCCTGGTCATGACCTCAGCCGGTTTGGCCCGCAAGCTCGGCATCCCGAGATCGAAGTGGGTGTTCCTGCACGGCTGCGCGGACGGCCATGACCACTGGCATGTCAGTGAGCGCATCGATCTGCATTCGTCGCCGGCGATCCGAGCCGGCTCACGCAAGGCGTTGGCCATGGCGGGCAAGAACCTGGACGACATGGCGTTTCTGGACCTGTACAGCTGCTTCGCGTCCGCCGTGCAGATCGGTTGCGACGAGATCGGGCTGGACACGGCTGATCCGCGCAAGCTCACAGTCACCGGCGGGCTGCCGTACTTCGGCGGGCCGGGCAACAACTACGTGACGCATTCGATCTCGGAAATGATGCGGCGCGTGCGATCTCGTCCGGGCGCCTATGGCTTGGTGACGGCGAACGGCAACTACGTAACCAAGCATTCGTTCGGCGTGTACTCCACCGAAGCGGTCGAGGGCGCGTGGCAGCGGGAGGATCCGGCGGTGCTTCAAGCCGATCTGGATCGTTTGCCCAAGGCGCCGTTCAGTGCGACGCCATTCGGTCCGGCGCGCATCGAAACCTACACCGTGATGCACGGCCGAAGCGGACCCGAATTCGGGTTGGTGGTGGGACGTCTGGTTGCCAGCGGAGAACGCTTTGTCGCGAATACGCCCTCTGATCCCGCCACGCTGCTGCGCCTGCGCGACGAGGAAAGCCTGGGCCGGCCGGGTTCCGTGGTGACCGAGGGCGGGCTCAGCGTCTTCACGCCGGCCTGATCAGGCGCGCTTACCCGATGAGCGAGCGGCAGGTGGTCGCAGCATGCGCAGGGCGAGATCACAAAACTCGTCGGTCACTTCGTCAACGCTCAGCTCGCCGGTGTTGCGGTACCAACGCTTGATCCACTGCAGCATGCCCATGATTGCCCGTGAAGCCAGCGCCGCATTGCCGGTTTCGAATTCTCCCGCGCGGATGCCGTCCTTGATGATGGCCGTGAGCCGGTGATTGAACTGCGCTTCCAATGCATGGATCTCGGCCATCTTGGCCTTGGGGAGGTGGTTCTCCTCCAACGCCAGCATCCGGGTGAGGCCCTGGTTCTGCACGTTCTTGCGCACGGCCATGCGAACGAAATGGACCAGTCGAGCGCGCGGTGTCTCGGTGGCCGCCGGCGCATCGCCCAGCGTCTCAAGTGAGCTGCGCAATTCCGCGTCGTACAGCGCGATGAGCAGTGCGTGCTTGTTCTTGAAGAACTGGTAGATGAACGGCTTGCTCATATCCAGCCGCTCGGCGATGGCGTCCATCGTGGTGCCTACGAATCCCCGTTCGACAAACAGCTTTCCCGCTTCGCGCAGGATGCGCTTTTCCTTGAGCGACCGCATCTCTTCCTGCAGCGAGGTCTCGATCGGTTCGACAGCATCATGCCGCATGCTGCAACCCGTCGAAGTAAGCCTGCACCACGGCATGAACGCTGGCGTCTGACACGATGCCAATCGGGCCGGCCAGGTCCGAGGAGAATGCCTGCGGCCAACCGTCGATGATGGCCTGCACCGCCGGGTCGAACTCCCACCGGAGCAGACCAGCGGACCCCGGCGCCAAACGCCCCACGGCGGCGGCAATCTGGGCCGGCGTGACGGAGAGTGCCGGCAAGTTGATGATGGGAGCGGCGAGCGCGCTGCGCGGCACGGCCGCCAGACGAAGGAAGCTGTCCACCACATTGTCGACGGTGGCCACTGCGATCCGGCTGTCGGGGCGGATGCGACAGGTCGCTACACGGCCCTGCAACGGCTCGCGGATCAGCGCAGCAATCTGGTCGGAGATACTCCCGTTGGGTGGGCCCGGATGCGTGACGACAATCGGTAGCCGCAAAGCGCGTGCGTCCACGAAGCCGCGCCGCGCATAGTCGCGCAGCAGCTGCTCGGCGATCGCCTTGTGCGCGCCGTAGGAGGTGGTGGGAACCTGGACCACCGTTTCATCCACGGTAGCGGGCAGTTGGCCGCCAAAGGTGGAGATGGAACTGGCGAACAAAAACAGCGGCGGTGCAGGCAGCGCCCGGCATCGTTCTAAAAGATCGATGAGGGCCAGCACGTTGACTTCGAGGCCGCGGCGAAAGTCAGCCTCGGCGTCCAACGTCAGCGCAGCCGCCAAATGAAAGATGGCGTCGAAGGGCTCGTTGAACAAGGAAGCCATCAGCTGCGCATCGCGCAAGTCGCCTTGGCGTACCGAAACGGCACAGGCTGCGGCGGACGGAACTGCAGCCGGGCGGACATCGCACAACATCAATTCGGAGATCGGCCGACCATTCATTTGGCCCGTGCCCGCCAACACCGCGGCCAATCGCGAGCCGAGGAACCCTGCAGCGCCGAGAATGAGGACGCGCATGGTCAGACTGTGCCCACGGGTGTCACCGGAGAGCCGACGGCGCCGGGTAGGCGAAGCGGCGGGGCGGTGAGCAGGAACCGCGATCGCCCCGCCGCGCGCAGGTGCTTCGCGAGCGGTGTGAGCCACCAAAGCTCGCCCAAGTGCACGCCCAGCTTGAACAGGCAGTGCTCGTGCAGCGGCAATGCGGCACAGCACGTGGCACGCTGCTTGGCGGGAAAAGCTTCCACCGCGTAGTTGTCGGCGGCGATTGTGGCCACACCGCTTTCGGTGATCCACTGAAGCAACTGCGGGTCGCCGCCATCGAGCACCGCACCCGAGTTTTCCAGCACCTCGTGACTTGGCTGGCGCTGCATGCCGAGCACGACTTGCGCGAATCCGGTATGCAGGCACAACATGTCGCCGGGCTCGACCACTACACAGTCGCGGGCTAGCACTTGCGCGAACTGCGCGAAGCCGATCACCGTGCGCGCGTCGCCAAAATGCGCATGCAGATCCACCATCACTGCTCGCCCTTGCACTGCTTTTTCGGCCATGTTCTGAATGCCCAGTGCGTGCGCGCCTGAAGTGCTGTTGGCACCGGCGCCTGCGGCGCCCGCATCCGATGCTTGCGCGGGCCCGCGAATGTCCAGCCCCGCGCGAAAGCCGTTGTAGTAAACCGGTTCTGGCACGCCATCACCGTCGGCATCAAAAAGCGAGCCTACATGGGCCAGGCTGTCCCATTGCGTCGAATACTGCAGATGCAGGATCGCCAAGTCGTCGCTGAGCACATCGGTGCTGCCTTCCACCAAGTCCTTGAACCGAAAATTGAAGTTGACCCGTCCGTGCCGCAGCGTGGGGCGCAGCACCGGTGGGTGGCGGGCGGGGCTCAAGACGTTGCCGCCTGGGTAATCGAGCGGCAGACTCAAGCAAAATGAAAGCCCCTCATGGACTTCTGCCACGCCTTGGCGTACTTTTTCGGGCGTGAGCAGGTTCAGGCGTCCAAGCTGGTCGTCCGGCCCGAAGTCGCCCCAATTGGATCCGGGCGGTCGGTGTGTCCATCGCGGCGTCACGGGCAACATAGCAGCAATTCCCTCCAAAAAAATACCAGGGTAGTATGACACTTGTGACTAAATCTACTTGATGGTAGATTTAACCTACTGAAAGTAGAAGGAGACGAGCATGAGAAGACGAGAGTTGATCCTTGGCGCCGCCGCCGTCTGTTCCACCGGCGCGATAGCGCAAGGCACCGAGCCCTACCCCAGTCGCGCGATCACTGTCGTCATCGGCTACACCGGCGGCGGACTCACCGACGTGATGACCCGTCTGCTCGCCGAGCGGATGGGCCGTGAGCTGGGACAGAGCATCGTCGTCGAAAACAAGGCGGGCGCTGCCACCTCGATTGCCTCGGCGGCCGTTGCGCAGGCGCGCCCGGACGGCTATACGCTGCTGATGGGCACCACCAGCCTGGCGATCAACCCGACGCTGCAACCCAATCTGCCGCCAAAGCATCCAGCGACCGAGCTGGTTCCCATCGGGACTGCGTACTACACGCCGCTCGCGTTGCTGGTGCGCAAAGACCTGCCAGCCCAGACGCTGGCGGAGTTCATCGCCCACGCCAAGGCCAACCCGGACAAGGTCACCGTGGCGAGTTCGGGCATCGGCTCGGTGAATCACCTCCTGCTGGAAATGTTCAACCGGCGCGCGGGCGTTACTCTGGTGCACGTTCCCTATAAAGGATCGGCGCAGGCGCTGATCGACATGCGTGGCGGTCGCGTCGATGCGACCTTCGCCACACCGCTGGACGCGCTGCCGCTCGCGCGCGATGGCGCCGGCCGCCTGCTGGCAGTGACTTCTACCGAACCCCTTGACCTGCTGGCGGGCACGCCGAC
>JBKJTX010000158.1:0-12184 GCA_046590315.1 Ramlibacter sp.
CGACGCCCGCTGCGGACCAGAGAGCCCTTCAGCCTGCACCAAATAGACCCCGCGAGGTACAATCTCCTTCTCTCAATCCGGGTCCATCCCGGTTTTTTTGTGTAGCCGTTTTCCTCACCGCGCCTTTTCTCCGGATCAAGCGCTTCCCTGCCCCTTAATAGGGGGAGTCTCTAGGTCAGGACCCCATGTCTGATTTAAGTCTTCAACTGCAGCAGGCCGCAAGCCAACTACCAGTTTCCAGTTACTTCGACGAGGCGCTGTTCCGGCGCGAGATGGAAATCATCTTTCAGCAAGGGCCCCGCTATGTGGGGCACCAGCTTTCCGTTCCGAACTATGGCGACTACTACGCGCTGCCTCAAGAGGGCGAGGGCCGGGCGCTGCTGCGCACGCCGCGCGGCGTGGAGCTCATCTCCAACGTCTGCCGGCATCGCCAGGCGGTGATCCTCAAGGGCAGCGGCTCGACGCTGGCGAGCCCTACGTCGGGGGGCAACATCGTGTGCCCATTGCACCGCTGGACTTACAGCGCCGGCAACGGCAGCCCTGCGGGCACCCTGCTGGGCGCGCCGCACTTTCCCGAGGACCCGTGCCTCAACCTTAACAACTACCCGCTGCAGGAATGGAACGGGTTGTTGTTTGAAGCCGCATCGGGAGGTGCAAGCGGCATGGGCCGCAATGTCGGGGCCGATCTGGCGGGCATGGGTCCGCGCACCGACCTCGACTTCACAGGCATGGTTCTCGACCGGGTCGAGATGCACGAGTGCAACTACAACTGGAAGACCTTTATCGAGGTCTATCTGGAGGACTACCACGTGGGCCCTTTCCATCCGGGGCTCGGCAGCATGGTGGACTGCGAAGACCTGCGCTGGGAGTTCAAGGACAACTACTCGGTGCAGACCGTGGGGGTGGCCAATCGCCTTGGCAAAGCCGGCAGCCCGGTGTACGAACGCTGGCAGAACGCACTTCTGGCATATGGCAACGGCAAGCAGCCCAAGTACGGCGCGATCTGGCTCACCTACTACCCGCACATCATGGTGGAGTGGTATCCGCATGTGCTCACTGTCTCGACGCTGCACCCCGTCGGGCCGCAGAAGACGATCAATATGGTCGAGTTCTACTACCCCGAGGAGATCGCGGCGTTCGAGCGCGACTTTGTCGAAGCGCAACAAGCGGCGTACATGGAAACATGCGTGGAAGACGACGAAATCGCCTTGCGCATGGACGCCGGCCGGCACGCACTCATGACGCGCGGCGACAACGAGTTCGGTCCTTACCAAAGCCCGATGGAAGACGGCATGCAGCACTTCCACGAGTGGTACCGGGGCCGCATTGGGGCCAACGCGGCGCGCTTCAGGGCGTGATTCAGGCCTTTGGCGAAGCGACGGCGTCGGCTGGCTTTTTTCTCCAAGGCCCGATTTTTTCCAACGCTGCGGCACGCCGGTTCAGCCACCAGCCGAATTGGTCGGGCCACGAGCCGAAGCGCTGCGCATCGCGGTCGCGCAGCGCCGCCTCTGCATGCAGCGGCCAGTTGGGATCGTGCAATGCTTCGCGCCCGATGGCCACCAAATCGGCATGGCCATTGGCGACAATGTCTTCCGCCTGAACCGGGTCGACGATCAAACCCACCGCCATGCTCGGCATCTGCGCGTCGCGCCGCACTTGCTCGGCAAAGCTCACCTGGTAGCCGTAGTCGCGCACTCCGATCGATGAGATTGCCCCCGAGGCAACGCCTCCCGAGGAGCAGTCGATCACGTCGATGCCAATTACCTTCAGCGCCTGCGCAAAAGCCACGGTGTCTTGTATTTCCCAGCCGCCTTCCACGTGGTCGACGGCGGAGACTCTCAGAAACACCGGTCGATCCGCGGGCCACACCTCGCGCAGGATGGCCGCCACTTCCAGCGGCAGGCGCATGCGGGCCGCGCGGTCGCCGCCATACGCATCGGTGCGCCGATTGATCGTCGGGGAGAGGAACGAATGCATGAGGTAACCATGCGCACAGTGCAACTCGAGCACGTCGTAGCCGGCTTGCAGCGCGCGTTGCGCAGCGCGGCGGAAGTCCCTCTTGAGCGCTTCGATGTCCTCCAACGACATCTCCCGAGGCAGGAGCCAATCCTTGCCGACAGGCTCGGCGCTCGACGCAACCACGGGCCACGGCAGGTCGCCGCGAGCGAAGTCGTCGGCACCAAGCGGGCCATTGCCGTGCCAAGGCCGCTGCATGCTGGCCTTGCGCCCGGCGTGCGCCAACTGAATGCCGGCCACTGCACCGTTGGCTTTCAGAAACTTGGCGATGCGCGCCAACCCCGGCACCTGGTCGTCAGTCCACGCGCCCAGGTCGCCGTGCGTGATCCTGCCCTCGGGCTGAACCGCCGTGGCTTCCACGATCACCAGGCCCGCCCCGCCCAGCGCCAGCCGGCCGTAATGCACCAGATGAAAGTCATCGGCCACGCCGTCGCGCGCCGAGTACATGCACATGGGCGCAATGACGACGCGATTGCGCAGGGTGAGCCCGCGCAGGGTCAACGGAGAAAACAGGCTGGAGTTCATCGAGGTCCTCGTTAGGCGACCAGCCCAGCAGTTGGGCTATGCCGCAACATTCTACGTTTGGAAAACCGCGTGAGAATCGTTCTTGCCACAGGACAAGTCGCACAGGCGGCACGATAATTCGCGCATGCACACCCATCTCATTTCTGCCGGCGAACTGATGGCCTTACAGGCCGCCGGCCGGCCGCTGATGGTCTTCGATTGTTCGTTCGACCTCATGAACGTGGCAGCGGGCGAAGAGCAATACCGCGCGGCGCATATTCCCGGCGCGGTTTACGCCAACCTGGATTCGGCCTTGAGCGACAAGGGCGTGATCGATCCAGATGGCACGCACCATCCGCACCCGGACGCGGCGTCGGGCGGGCGTCATCCGCTACCCGGCCGCGAGAAATTCGCGATGTGGCTTTGCCGCGTGGGCTTCACGAACGAAATGCAGGCTGTCGTCTACGACCGTAACGGCGCCAACTATTGCGGCCGCCTGTGGTGGATGCTGAAATGGGCTGGGCACGATGCGGTGGCGGTGCTCGATGGCGGTCTGCAAGCCTGGCAAGCGGCGGGAGGCGTCGTGACCGACCGCGAAGAGCCCGCGCACTTTCAATCCAATTTCACGTTGGGCCGCGAGTTGCGCCAGCTCGCGCGCACCCAAGACGTGTTGACCCGCCTAGGCAAAAGTCAAACGCTTATCGACGCCCGCGCCACCCCCCGGTTTAAAGGCGAGGTCGAGCCGCTTGACCCGGTAGCGGGACATATCCCCGGCGCGCTCAATCGGCCATTCGCACAGAACCTGGCAACCGACGGCAAGTTCAAGTCACCGCAGCAATTGAAAGCCGAGTTTGCGCAACTGCTCGATGGCCGTGACCCCCGCACGGTGGTGCATCACTGCGGCAGCGGCGTGAGTGCTGTGCCCAACCTGATCGCCATGGAACTGGCGGGGTTTGGCGAGCAACCGCTCTATGCCGGGAGTTGGAGCGAATGGTGCAGCGACCCTTCGCGTCCCGTAGCGAAGGGGTAGGTCCAGCCCCGCCGCCGGCGGCAAGGGCAGATGACCTGTCCGCGTCAGCGCGTCGTGGTTGTGCTGTTGCTGGTCGAGCCCGTGACGCCGGACGCACTGCCCATCGAGCCGCTCGAACCGGTCGAGCTGGAGCCGCTTGCACCCATCGAGCTGGTGTCGCCGCTCTTGCTGCCTGAGGTCCCTTTACTGGAACTCGTGGAACCGGTGCCGCTGGTGCCAGTCGTGCCGGTTGCATCGCGCTTGTCGCACGCGCCGAGAGCGAGCGTCGCCACCACGGCGAGAACGGCGGCGGCCGATTGAGTTTTAGACGTCTTCATGAGGAAACTCCTAGATAGGTTGTTAGCAAGCTCTGCAAATCAGAGGGGGCAGCCGCGACTGCCCTGTGCGCACTTTAGGCAGACGCTGGCACGACCTTGTCAGCAGCTGCTGTACCTGCGTGTAGGACAAACGCAGGGGCAAAAGTGCGCCACAGGAACTGCCGAGCCCGCGCGCAGCCTGCAAATGGACATCTGTTGCCGAGTTGCGCGGGTGTAGGATGTTCTTGCAAACGCGAAAGGAAGGCCATGAGCTTTCACCCTGGCAAGTTCACGTGGTTCGACCACATCTCCAGCGACCCCGAGAAAGCACGTGCGTTCTATGAGGCCTTTTTCGGATGGACAGTCACTCGCTTGTCCAGCACGGGCCAAAATTACGACATGGTGCAAAACGGCGCCGACGGCATCGCCGGCCTGGTCAAGGCGCCGGCCGGTGTTCCCAACCACTGGAACAGCTATCTCTCAGTAGCAGACGTTGACACCAAATTCAAGGACGCGACGGACGCGGGCGCAACAGCTCTGATGGCGCCATGGGATTTTCCGGGGGTCGGCCGCAGCGCGACACTGGCGGACCCGGCCGGCGCCGTCGTCTCGCTGTGGAAAGGAGTGCAAGGCGACCGCGATGACAAGGATCCGACGCCCGCTGGAGACTGGGTCTGGAACGAGCTGAGCACGTCCGAGCCCGCGAAGGCCCTGGCGTTCTACGAAAACGTGTTTGGCTACACACACGACCAAATGGACATGGGCGCACAGGGCATCTACTACATCTTGAAAGGCGCCGACGGCATGCCGCGCGGCGGCATCACAAAGTCGCCCCAAGCCGGCATGCCGGCCTTCTGGATGCCCTACGTTCACGTCGAGGACGCCGACAAGACAGCAGCGCGGGTGGCGCCGCTGGGCGGCAAGCTCATGATGCCGCCAACGGACATCCCCACGATCGGCCGCATCGCAATCCTGACCGATCCGCTCGGTGCAGCGATTGGCATCATCCAGCCGGCCGTGCGGGCGTAGTTTGGTGTTTCGCGCACTGCACTACCTGCGTTTCACCGCTTTCTCATAAGCAGCCATCATCGGCGTGACCGAGATGCCGTGCACGACGATGGAAACCACGACGACGGAGAGCGTGAGCGCCGTGATGCGATCGGCAAGGTCGGGCGCGAGTCCATGATTGATGGCGTACATGAGGTAGTACAGCGAGCCGATGCCCCGGATACCGAACCATCCGATCAACCAGCGTTGACCGCTAGAACTCGGCGAGTGGGCAAGCCCCAGCCACACTGCGAGCGGGCGAATCAATAGCAGCAACACGGGAACGAACCACCAGACCGCGTGCTCCCAGCGCACCGACCACAGCAGCGCGCCGATGGTGACCACAATCGCGAGTTCGCCGATCCGCTCGATCTGCTCGTTAAAACCAAGCACCGCCTGCGCCATGAAGGCGGGTGCGTGTTTTGGATGGACGGCGATTGCGTTCGCTACGGATTGATCGGGACTCGCGTTCGCTTTGTCGACTGCGCGCTGGCTGCCCGCACCGGGGCTCTGGGATTGCTCCAAATGCCGCAGCGCCACGCCCGCTGCGAACACCGCCAGGAATCCATAGGTGTCGATGAGCAGCGCCGCGCCGTACGACAACGCGATCAGGCCCATCGCCAGGAAGTCGTCGAGCCCTACAGCCTCCTTGTGCTCGCGGCGCAGGTAGAGCACCACCTTGCCCACCGTCAGGCCGAGCAACGCGCCAATGCCCAGGCCGCCGAAGCTCGCCCAGAGGGCGTCGTGCAGCAGCCAGTGCCATCCGAATCCGCCGATTTCATTCAAGCCCAGCAAGCCCAGGCCGAGCAGGACGAACGGAAACGCCGTGCCGTCGTTGAGTCCCCCCTCGCCGGTCAGTGCGAATCGCAGCCGGTCTCGGTCGGTCGGGTGCGTGACTTGCACATCGGACGCGAGCACCGGATCGGTCGGCGCGAGGATGCCTCCCAGCAAAATCGCAGCGCCCGCGGGCAAGCCGAGGAACATATAGGCCACGCTGGCAATCAGCAACACGGTGATCAGCATCGACCCCGCGGCGAGCCGCAGTGGCAGCAGCCAACGCCTGTCACGCAGGCCCGGGCTCAGCTTGAGTCCCGCGGTGAAAAGCGAGACCAGCACGACGACTTCCGTCAGCCGTTCCAGAATGACCGTGTGTTGCCGCACGTCGGCCCGCAGCAGATCGAAAGCCCACGGGCTCACGACCAGCCCGACGACCAGGTACAGCATGGCCGTGGAAAGCGGCAAGCGCGAGAGCACCGTACTGCTCAAGGCAAGAAAAATCAGGAGCACACCGACGATGAGGGACCAGACTGCGAATTCCATCTCGCCATTGTTGGGCTTAGCAGGCCCGTTGCTTGTGGGGTTTTGCCGCGACTTGCGTTACGGGTCCCCGCCACGGGGCCGGAGAGGCCCCTAGAGACAGCCGAGCGCGCCCGCCAGCGCCGCGCGGTAGCTGGGGAATTTATGCACGTCGCTGTGCCCGGCGCCCTCGACGCAGAGAAACTGCGCGGCCGGAGCTGCGGTGCGCAAGGCGTGGCTGTGGTGGATGCCGATCAGCTCGTCCTTGTCACCATGAATCAACATGAGCGGCCCGGAAAGGCGCGCCGCATGTTCGGCCGTATGCAGCGGGTAACGCAGCACCTGCCTCGGAACCCAGGGATACAGTTCGTCCGTCAAAGCCCGCATGCTGCTGTAGGGCGACACCAGCAGCGTGAGGTCGGGCGCATTTCCGGCGGCGCACAGCTCGGCGGAGAGCCCTGCGGCCAGCGCCGTACCGAGCGACTGGCCCGACACCACCACACGCTTGCCATGGTATTGTTTGGCGTACGCCTCCCAGACCCTGCGCACGTCCGAACGCAGCTGCACTTCACTTTCGATGCAACCGGAACTCTTGCCGTAGCCGCGGTAGTCGAACATCACCACGTCGAAGTTGACCTGGCGAAAGGCGTCAAGGTCCACCAGGCAATCGCGCAGGTTGCCCGAGTTGCCATGCAGGAAGAACACCACGCCGCGCGGATTCGGCAACCGCAGCTGCGCTGCCGACAGGCGCGCGCCGGGAACGTCGATCCACTGCTCGTGCACATCGGCGTCAGCGACCAGTGCTTCGTCGGCGGACAAAGGGGTGGGTTCGAACAGCAGACGCTCCTGCCGGAACCAGAGGTAGCCGATAGCGGCGGTGTAGACCGCGCCAACCGCGGCAAGCAAACCCAGTGAGAACAAAGCGTAGACCATGTTGCCCTGCCTATTCATGATCACAGCTATTTGCGATCGGGATCGCCCGGGCCGTCGGTGGGACGCTCGCCGCTCTTGCGGGGACGCCGTCACGGGACTGTTCCTGATTGGCCATCGCGAGCTCCTTTGCTGCTGTATTGATAGCATGCGTGCAGCAGAACCTCAGCGATGTAGGAGTTTCGCGGCGAAGGGCGTAGGCACCTCGCGTCGCGAAGGGCAGGCGCGACGCCTGCGAGAAAACCCTAGCTTTGCATGAAGCGATTGATGTCGGTGAGCTTGTCGAGATAGCTGAAGGTGCCCTCTTCCTTCACTTCGCGGGCAGCGTCGACGAGGCCTGTCATCGCGGCGCGGTACAGCGAGGTCGCGAGGCTGATGCGCCGCACGCCGGCCGCTTGCAAATCGGCAACGGTGAACGACTTGCCTTTGATGCCGACCATGAAGTTCACGGGCTTGTTCACTGCAGCGCAGACGGCGCGCACCGCCGCGAGATCGGGCAATCCCGGCGCGAACAGAACGTCGGCCCCGGCCTTTTCATAGGCTTGCAGCCGCGCGATGGTGTCGTCCAGATCGGGGTTGCCGCGCAGGTAGTTTTCCGCCCGCGCGGTGAGCATGAAATGAATCGGCAACGAACGCGCGGCTTCGGCGGCCGCCGCAATGCGCTCTGCCGCCTCTGCGAGGCTGTAAAGAGGTTGGTCGGTGTTGCCGGTCGCATCCTCGATCGAGCCACCTACAAGACCGACGCCAGCCGCCATGCGGATCGTCTCGGCAACGGCTTCCGGCGAATCGCCAAAGCCTTTCTCCAGATCGGCGGATAAAGGGATGTCGACGGCGCCCGCGATGAGGCGGCAATGGGCGAGCGCTTCGCTCTGCGTCACCTTGCCATCGCGCCGGCCGAGAACGCCGGCCGCCGCACCGCTTGACGTCGCCAGAGCAGTAAACCCCAGGCCGGCCAGCACCCGGGCCGATCCCGCGTCCCAGGCATTGGCGATGACGAACGCACCGGGACCCTCGTGCATGGCCCGAAAACGTGCGGCTCTCTCGGCTTGATTGGCTAGGTTGCTGTCGTCGTCCGGCATGGCGTCTCCCACTGAAGGAAGACCATCCTAAAGCAAGGATCCAAACAGCGCCAAGGTGTGCTCATGCACCTTACTGACAAAGGGACGCGACTTCCAGGCTTCATAAGTGACCCGGCGCGACTGAGTGAGATCGGTCTCGAACACGCGGGTTTGGCGCGCGGCGAACGCGGCGTCGTAGATGTTGAGGTTGGCCTCGTCGTTCAAGCGGAAGGAACGCACGTCGAAATTGGTCGAACCCACCGACGTCATGAGGCCGTCCACGATCATCACCTTGCAGTGGTACATGGTGGGCTGGTATTCGTAGATCTGCACGCCGGCTTCGAGCAGATCGCCCCACAGGCCGCGCGAGGCGCGGCGCACGGTCTCCGCATCGATGTGGGGGCCGGGCGTGATGATGCGCACCTTCACGCCACGCTTCACGGCGGCCACCAGCGCGTTGCGGGTGATTTCGTCAGGCACGAAGTACGCGCTGGAGAGGTCGATCGAGCGCGTGGCGGCGGTGATCGCCAGCAGGTACATCATCAGCATGCTCTCGCTGCCGCCGTTCGGCGAACTTGAGAACATCTGCGCGCTTTCGGTGCCGACCGACTTCGGGGGCGGAAAGTACTCGGCGCCATGCAGCACTTTGCCGGTGGTCTTGGCCCAGTTGTCCAGCATCACGCTCTGCATCTGGGCCACCACGGGGCCTTCGACCCGGAAGTGCGAATCGCGCCAATGATCAGGGTCTTGCGCATTGCCCGTCCACAACGGGGCGATCCCGACGCCCCCCGTGAAGCCAACTGCCCCATCGACGATCAGCAGTTTTCGGTGCGTGCGGTTGTTCAGGCGCGCGAGGTTATACCAGCGCAGCGGGTGATACACGCGCACTTCCACGCCTGCATCGCGCATCCGCTCGATCATGGCGTTGTCCGCCTTCACGCTGCCCAGCCAGTCGAGCAGCACGTGCACTTTCACGCCGGCTCTCGCCCGCTCGGCCAAGGCCTCGGCGAACTGCTCTCCGATCTCGCCGGACCAGTAGATATAGGTCTCGAACAAGACCGTCTTCTTTGCCGAACGGATTGCGCCCAGCATCGCCGGGAAAATCTGGTCGCCGTTGATCAGTTCGTTGGCCTTGTTGCCGTCGATGATGGCCGGCCCCAACATCAGGCCCATCGCACGCTTGAACTGTGGGTCGTCGACCGAGTACAGGTGCGCGATGTCGGTCTCGATCTTCCGATCCGGCTCCGCGAAATTGATGTAGATGAGTCCGGCCAGGAGCGTCAAAACGACTGTGACGATGATCAATTTTTTTTGCTTCACGGATGGGATGGCGGCGGCAACTGGCCCTCATGCTAGCGTGCAAGCGCCGAGCTGTGGGGTGCCCAGGCTCATGTGTTGAAGATGGCCTACAGAACGTGTAGGCTGCAAGGTCAGACTGCGGACGCTACGCCGTCGGCGCGGTACAACTCGCGCAGCCGTGCCCGCTGGGGGTCGCCCAGGCCGAGCCCCTCGCGCAGGTAGGCCTCCATACCGCCGTAGTCCTGGTCGACGGCCTCGAAGGCAGCGTCAAGGAATTCTGACCGCACTCCGACCAGAACGGAAGCCACCTGCGGCGGCAACGTCCAACCGCCGATGGGACCGGGCTTCAGCCGCTCGTTGGTGAGGAGATAGTCGCGCATCACCTCGTCATGTGGAACGTCCAGTGCGTGCAACACCAGCGCGGCGGCGAACCCGGTACGATCCTTGCCCGCTGTGCAATGGAACACCGTGGGCTGGTTCGATTCCAGCAGGTGGCCGAAAAACTCGGCGAATCGGTGCGTGCTGGTGCGCACGAACCCGCGATAGGTGTTCTGCATGTGCGCCACTACTTCCTGGCTCGTCATTTCATGGCCGGCGCCCAGCAAGTCATTCAGCACTTGCACGATGGTCGGCTCAATCGCCAGCGAATGTTCTGTGACGCCCTGCAGCACGCAAGCGGCGGAGTTGCGCTCGTTCACGCCGCGGAAATCGAGGACGCGGCGGATGCCCAGCGCCTGAATCTGCTGGGCGTCACCCTCGTCCAGCGACCCGAGGTGGTCGGAACGATAAAGGGTTCCGCTACGGATGAATGGAAGGAGCCGAAAGTTGGAGGCGGTGGCGAATCTGGGCATGGCCCTGATTGTCCGTCATGCGGCGTCGCCCAAAAAAAGCCTGGCCGCTTTTGCCGACCAGGCATCTTTCGAAAGTTTCGCGATTACTTGCTGCGGGGAGTCGACTTCTTCTCGCCGCCGGTGCTGCTGCGCTTGCTTCCACTGTTGCCCTTGGCGCCCTCGCTTTGCGCCTCGCTGGTCTGCGTGCCGGCCTTGTCGCCCTTGCCGGCGGGTTCCGAAAGGCCCGAGCCGCCGGAGGATTTGGAGTTGCGCGATGCCATAGAAATGCTCCTTGAGAGTTTGTTGCACGCCCGGTGCGGTTGCTCCGGTCGCACGTTGACTCTAGGAGCGCATTTCAAACTTCATGTCGGTTGTGTTTGCACGTGGGTGTAGGACGGCGCTCAGCCCGTGATCGATCCGGCCAGATTCTGCGCAACGCCCAGCTGGCGCCTCAGGGTCGGCAGTGTGCGGTCGATCCAGGCACGCAGGTCGCGATCGTTCGCGATTCGCCGGCCCTGCTCGAGCATCGCGATGTTGGCTTCATGATCCTCGATGCCCACCACCCGCACGTAGCCCTGGTCAAACGCCAGGCTCGGCTTGAGGCTGGCCAGCTTGTGCAGCTTGGCCGCCTTGTCGGTGCTGAGGCCCTTGGGCGGGGCGACCCCCTTGGCGCTCATCAGCGCGATGAGCTCGTTCGTGAACTGGGTCTGGCGCACCACCATAGACTGGGCGTAGCTGCGCACCCGCGGATCGGTGGCCCGTTCCGCTGCCAGGCGCGACACTTCCAGTTCATACGTGGTTTTGGCCACCGCCTTGGCCATGAAGACCCTTTCGGCGATCGTGAAGGGCGCCGGCGAAGCAACAACGGCGGGCTGCGCACCGGTCCCAGTGATGCCGGACACATTGGCACAGCCGGCAAGAAGGCCGCTGGCTATAACGGCGGCAAACGCGCCGGCTTGAATCTTCTTCATGAAATGGTCCTTGTGAGTCGGCCCCCGCGAATGCGCGGTGGACCCAGCGATTTGACCCATCTTGGGCGTCGCGCGGCTCTCATTGTTTGCAAATGTTTCCCAATCCCCAACCTTTGCGCAGGCCGGACCCTATCGCCAGGCAGCGCGCGCCCGGGCGCGCACCTGCAACAGCGGCGCCTGAGGCTGTAACGAAGGAAAAGCGCAATCCGAAGCCAGCGGCCAGGTGACCTGCTCGAATTTGTGCACCATGGCATCGGTGATAAAGCGCGTGCGGCCAGCGTACATGTGCCTGTCCCCGCCGGCGCCCTGCTGCGTTACATAGAAGCGCTGCGGCACGAGCAGGTGCAGGTGCTCCTTGGCCCGCGTCATCGCGACATACAAGAGTCTCCTCTCCTCCTCGATTTCTTCGGTACTGCCCGTTGCCATGTCGCTTGGAATGCAGCCGTCCACCACATTGAGCACATGCACCGACTTCCACTCCTGCCCCTTGGCGCTGTGGATAGTAGAGAGGATCAGGTAGTCCTCATCGCGCGAGGGAACGCCGGAATGGTCGCTCGTGGATTGAGGGGGGTCGAGCGTCAGCTCGGTCAGAAAACGCTCGCGGCTGCCGTAGCCGGCTGCCAGACGCACCAGTTGTTCGACGTCGAGCTTGCGCACCTGCGCATCATCATGGATGCGTTCGAGTTGCGGCAAGTACCAGGCCTTGGCAAGCTCCAGATCGGCCGGCCAGGCGACTTGCGCGTCGCGCAGCTGCGCGTACAGCCGCGCAAATTCGGCCCACTCCTGCCTGGCTTGTGGCGGCGGCTCGAACCGATGCAGCGATTCGGTGGGGTCGGCCGCTTCGTCCATCGCGTCCATCAAGCGCATGGCCGTGGCCTGCCCGATGCCGGGAACGAGCTGCACCACA
>JBKJTX010000201.1:0-5716 GCA_046590315.1 Ramlibacter sp.
CGATACCGATGTGGGCGATCGGCGAACCCAGCGGCCCCATCGAGAACGGCACCACGTACATGGTGCGGCCACGCATGCAACCGTCAAAGAGCGGCTGGAGGGTGGCACGCATCTCGGCCGGCGCCATCCAGTTGTTGGTCGGTCCGGCGTCTTCCTTTTTTTGCGAGCAGATGTAGGTGCGGTCTTCGACCCGTGCGACGTCGTTCGGGTCCGAGCACGCCAGGTAAGAATTGGGGCGCTTGACCGGGTCGAGCTTCTTGAACGTTCCGGCTTCCACGAGCTGTTGGCAGAGCCGGTTGTATTCTTCTTCGCTGCCGTCGCACCAGTAGATGCTGTCGGGTTTGCAAAGAGCGGCCATGTCCGCCACCCAGGCGATCAATCTTGCGTTCTTCACGAACGAGGGCGTGCTCAAATTCAGCCCCTGCATCACCGGAGAGTTCATCCAAAGCTCCTAAAGTAAAAACCTGTTTTCAAAATAGGAGCTCGGATCGGCGGATGACGAGAGCTGCCTTTTTGAAATCGGGCTTCAGCTCAGTCAACAAGCGGTGCTGCGCGGGTAGGCAGCGTGGGGCGTGAGCGGTGGCTCACAATCCGCGGGTCGGCTGGAAAGTCAATTTTATGAAAGCGCTCGCCATCTTGGTTGGCAGAGGACGCGAAAACAATGCAAAACTTGCATAGGGTTATGCGTCATATTTTTTTACGGACGAGGCTCTCTCCATGCGCAGACGGACTCTGCTGAAGGTCTCAGGAAGTGCTGTGCTCGCGACGGGTGCGGGCGCCTGCCGAGCCCAGCGTGCCAGCGTACGCGTTCTCGCCGCCAGCGATCTGAAGTTTGCGCTTGCCTACGTCGCAGGCGAGTATCAAAAACAAACTGGGCAGCACCTAGAGCTCAACTTTGGATCGTCTGGGCAGTTCGCGCAGCAAATCCGGCAAGGCCTCCCGGCCGATATTTATATGGCGGCGGATGAGTTCTTCGTGTTTCAGCTCGCCGACGCCGGGCTCACCCCGGATCGGGGCGTCCTCTACGCTCTGGGACGAATCGCCGCTCTGGTGCCAACCGATTCGGCGGTGGCCCTCGACCCCGCCCTGACCGGCGTTCGCGCGGCGTTGGCGCAAGTCAGGCATTTCGCCATCGCCAACCCTGAACACGCGCCCTACGGCCGGGCCGCGCAACAAGCGCTCGAGCGTTTGGGTTTGTGGGACGCCGTGCGGCCCAAGCTGGTCCTGGGCGAAAACATCGCGCAGGCGACGCAGTTCGTCACCAGCGGCGCAGCGCAGGCCGGCATCACTGCGTTGGCGCTGGCAGTCGCGCCCGAAGTGGCCAGGCTCGCACGGCACGTCGTCTTGCCGCCGCAGTTGCACGCGCCTTTGCGGCAGCGGATGACGCTGCTGCGGGGCGCATCCGCCCCGGCGGCGGAGTTCTACCGCTACCTGCAGGGCGCGCCAGCGCGCAGCGTATTGCAGCGCTTCGGCTTCTCGTTCGAATAGTCTGCTCAGTCACAATCGCGCGCATGGATTGGCAAGCTGCCCGGGTGTCGCTATTGCTCGCTGTGTTCACGGCGTTGCTGCTGTTGCCGTTGGGGATTGCGTTGGCGCGTTGGCTCGCCACCACGACATGGCCGGGCAAGCCGGTGGCAGAAGCGCTGGTGATGCTCCCCTTGTTGCTACCGCCCACGGTCATCGGGTTTTATTTGCTGGCCACGCTGGGCCAGGGCTCGGCGCTGGGGGCATGGCTGGCCCGGCATCTCGACCTGCAACTGGTGTTCAGCTTTCAGGGACTGCTCTTCGCGAGTGTGCTGGTCAACTTGCCCTTCATGGTCCAGCCCATCCAGCGCGCCTTTGGGGGCATTCCGCATTCGCTGCGCGAAGCTGCTTGGGTTTCGGGACTGGGAAGTTGGCGCACGTTCTGGAAGATCGAACTGCCGCTGGCCTGGCCAGGGCTCTTGGCCGGCCTCGCGCTCACCATTGCGCACACGCTCGGGGAATTCGGCGTGGTGCTGATGGTCGGAGGCAGCATCCCCGGCCAGACCCGCACTTTGAGCATCGCCATCTACGACCGCGTGCAAGCCTTTGACATGACCGCCGCGCATACGATGGCGCTGGGGCTGGTCGCCGCTTCCTTGGTCGCAGTGGCCCTAGTCTTCGCGGCGGACCGTCGGCGGCCGCTACAGGAACGGTAACGCGTGGGTACGCTCGCGGTTGCGCTCAGTAACTCGACTCCGATGCGGCTGGCCGCGCAGTTCGAGTGCGCGCCGGGAGAGTTGGTCGCACTGGTCGGCCCGTCCGGCAGCGGCAAAACCAGTTTGCTGCGTGCGATCGCGGGCCTGCTCAACACGAAGACGCTGCGCGGCCGGGTGCAGGTGGGGGACGAGCTTTGGTTCGACAGCGCGGCCGGCGTGAACCTGCCGCCGCAGCAACGGCACGCCGGCCTCGTGTTCCAGCACTACGCGCTATTCCCGCATCTTTGCGTGCGAGAGAACGTAGCGCTAGCCGCAAATTCTTTGCGTGGGCCTCAATTCGTCGATGACCTGTTGCACCGCCTCGGCCTGGTCGGCCTCGAGCAACGCCGCCCCGCGCAGCTGTCCGGTGGACAGCAACAACGGGTCGCGCTGGCGCGTGCACTGGCCCGCGAACCGCGCGTGCTGCTGTTGGACGAACCTTTTTCCGCGGTCGATGCGCCGGCACGCCAGGCGTTGTACCGTGAGCTGGCGGCTTTGCGGCAAGGCCTGTCGACTCCCATGGTGCTGGTCACGCACGACCTCAGCGAAGCCCGGCGCTTGGCCGATCGGGTGGTGATTGTTGACGGGGGCGAAACATTGCAGTCCGGAACGCCGGCCCATGTCTTCGCCAGTCCCCGCAACGCGCGCGTCGCGGAGCTGGTGGGCATCCAAAACCACTTCCACGGCGCCTTCTACAAAGAAGAGCCCGGCTGGGCCCGGTTGCAGTGGGGCGACGCTGCAGGCGTCAGCCTGCGGGTGCTCGACAAGAACCGCATTCCCGACGGCGCGTTGGTGACGTGGGTGATTGCCGGGGACCGGCTGGACCTGTTGCCCGATGGCCTCGCTGAAGGCAACACGTTGCGCTGCGAAATCCTGGAACAGCTCGCACTGGGCGAGACCAGTCTGTGTGCGCTACGCCCGGAAGGGCTCGCTGCCGAAAAGGTGACGCTGAATCTATCGACCAGTCAGCTGCGCGCCTTGGACGCCGGGCCGGGTCGATGGCTGCGGTTGCGAATCGGCGCGGAGGCGATCCACATCATGCCGCAGAAGGAAACTTCCGCGGCTCCCGCTCAGGCCACGTAGATGGCAATGAACGCGAGCAGGAAGATCAGCACGCCGCCCACCACTGGCAAGACAATGGGGATCAGCGGCACGACGGCTTCGAGGGCATCCGGGGGCGGCAGTTGCTCGGCGTTGGCGGGGCGCGTTTCGGGGCTGGACATGGTTTTCCTTGACGGGAACGTGGGGCTGGCGCGATTTTAGCGGTTCGCGCGGGTCGGCCCTTCGCTACAACAGCGCGTAGGTGACGCTGGACCGGCTGACGCTCTTGCCGTCCTGCGCGCCGCGGATGTCGATCTCTCCGAATGCGAGCGACTTGCCGGCCCGGACCACTCGCGCCTGAACCAGCGCGTCCTGGTTGGACAGGGGCTTCAAAAAACTGCTGTTCATCTGCACGGTGGTGCACGGCTTGAATTCACCGAAGTGATTGATGAGCGCCAGCACCATCGCTGTGCCGGCGGCCGCCATCATCGCTTGGCCGCACAGCATGCCGCCGACGCGCGAGAGTTCGGCGTTCTGCGGCAGCCGCAGCGTCACGCTGTCGGCGTCGAAACTCTCGGCCTTCAGACCCAGAGCTTGAACCCAGGGCGCGAAGTACTCGTCGAGCGCCGATTGCAATACGTTTGTGTCCATCATTGCTCCTGCGCCTGGAAGCCACCTTCATGCAGCGCGTCCAGCACGGCTTGGATGTGGTCGCGCCCGCGGGTCTGGATCACCAGTTCGATCTCGACGTTCTGCGCGGCCAAGACGGTGAAGGCCCGTTGGTGGTGCACCTCGTCAATGTTGGCGCCCGCTTCGCTCACAATTGCGGTGATACGGGCCAGCGAACCCGGCACGTCGCGGGCGCTGACACGAACACGGGCGAGACGGCCGGCACGGACCATCCCGCGCTCGATGATGGCCGCGAGCAGCAGGGGGTCGATGTTTCCGCCGCCCAGCACCAGGCCGACCTTGCGGCCGCGGAACCGATCTGGGTATTTCAGTAGCGCCGCCAGCCCGGCAGCGCCGGCGCCTTCGACCAGGGTCTTCTCAATCTCCAGCAGCATGACGATGGCTTGCTCGATGTCGCCCTCGTCGACCAGCACCAGATCATTGACGTGCTTCTCGATGATCTCCTGGGTGATGCGGCCCGGTGTGCCGACGGCAATGCCTTCCGCGATCGTGCTGCCGCCCTGCGGCAAAGACTCGTGCTTCACCGCATTGAACATATTGGGAAAGCGCAGCGTCTGCACGCCGATCACCTCGATGTCCGGCTTGATCGCCTTGGCCGCCACGGCGATGCCTGCGATCAGGCCACCCCCGCCCACCGCCACCACCAGGGTGTCGAGTTCAGGCACGGCGTCCAGCATTTCGATGGCCATCGTGCCCTGGCCGGCGACGATGGCTTCGTCGTCGTAAGGATGGACGAACACGAGCTTTTGCTCGGTCGCCAGTTCGAGCGCATGGCCGCGCGCCTCGTCGAGCGTGTCGCCGAAGAGCACGACCTCGGGGCCGAAGCTGCGCGTACGCTCCACCTTGACCCCCGGAGTGAAGCGCGGCATGACGATCACCGCACGCAGGCCTAGGCGCTGCGCGTGGTAGGCCACGCCTTGGGCGTGGTTGCCCGCACTCATGGCGATCACGCCGCATCGCCTGTCTTCGTCACTCAGCTGCGCGAGCTTGTTGCAGGCGCCCCGCTCCTTGAACGACGCAGTGAACTGCAGGTTCTCGAATTTGAGGAACACTTGCGCGCCGGTTATCTCCGAAATTGTCCGGGATTCGACACAGGGTGTCTCCAGTACCTGGCCTTGCAGGCGTTGCGCGGCGGCACGGATGTCGGCGAGCTGGATCATGATGTGCGGCGATTGTCACGGTAAAAAGACCGCAAAGTAAGAGATTCCCCACAATCATCGTCTTCCATGTAGCATCAACTCGCGTTATCGTAAGCAAGCGCAAATAGCCCCAAGCGCACAGGTCCTGGAGGCCTTACCGATGGTCAAGCGTTCGGCGGATGTGCAGGTACTTCCCTCACCGGGGTTGAAAGACGCGCCGGTGCTCGACCTGATGTGCTCGCACTTCGTGCTCACGCTCGCCGCCAAGCAAGGCGGCAAGTTCAACGTGCGGCGCGACTTGAATGGCCTCTTGTCGCTGGCCGGCCGGCACCTGGTGTGGCCGGCGCCGGCCCTGGCGCGCCTGCGCGAATTCCTCACGCGCCGCTGCAAGGACAACGAGTTCTGGCGCGGGCACGAGGCGCTCTCCACCACCGAATTTCTGGAGCGTCATGGCGTCTGGCGCGGGCCCTATGAAGAAGGCACGCTTTTCTTCTACCTCGACGAATACGCCAAAGACCTGCCGAAAGATTTGCTCTCGGTGCTGGCCGTCACCGGCGACTGGCTCACGCATGCCCTGAAGAAGCACTCGACGCTGGTGGAAAAAAACATCGACGCGTTGTCCGGGCT
>JBKJTX010000442.1:0-2768 GCA_046590315.1 Ramlibacter sp.
GGCAAAGCCCAGGTCCAGCATCCGGTCGCCTTCGTCGACGACCAGGAACTGCACCTTGTCCAGCTTGATCTGGGACGAACGCTGCAGGTCCAGCAGGCGGCCGGGCGTGGCGACCACGAGGTCAGCGTTTTGCAGGCGGGCGATTTGCATCTGATAGGGCATTCCGCCCACCACGTTGGCGACACGCAGGCCGCGGCAGTGACGCACCAGATCGATCGCGTCGTTCGCAACTTGCTGCGCGAGTTCGCGGGTCGGGCACAGCACCAGCGCGCCGGGCGTGGCGGCCTTGAAGTTGCGCGAGCTGGTCGGATCGCGGCGCTTGGCGCGCTTGGGGGTTGGCTCGCCTTTGGCCGTGGCTTCGGCGCAGGCACGCTCGTAGTCGGTCCGCTCCTTGTCCTCGGCCTCTGCTTGCTGCTTCAGCAGCGTGTGCAGCACAGGCAGCAGGAAGGCCGCGGTCTTGCCACTGCCGGTTTGGCTGGAGACCATCAGATCAATGTACGCGGCCGCCTCGTCGTCGGAGGGCAACGCCAACGGAATCGTCTGCTCCTGCACGGGCGTGGGTTGGGTGAAACCCAGGTCTTCCACAGCGCGGATCAGCTCCGGCGCCAGATTCATTTTCAAAAAGCCGTTCGGAGCGACCGGCTCGGCAGGCGCATCGGCGCCCATCGAGGCTACGGTGTCAAAAGCCATCGCGGCTACGGTGTCAAAAGATTCGGCAGGCGCAAAGTCGCCCTGCACTTCAAAAGTGTCGGTCATGAATTACTCACACGATCGCGCTGCCGGTGCGGCAGCGGCGTCGTCAATGGTTAAAAAACATCAACCATCAAACGACTGTCAGGGCCTAGGGGCCGCCGGAGGCTCTTTGGGAGTAGAGCCGGTGTGTGAGGGGAGATGCACGGAGCTGCCAATGCAGCCAAGCCCACGATTGTCGCACGTTGAGGGTTTTCCCGCAAGTGGAAACCTTGCATGCGCGACTGCCCCGCGCACGGTTGAGCAAGGGTCCTACACGCCAGCAGCATCAACGGTGCGACAAAGGAGGCTGGCGATACGTCTGCAGCATCCCGCTGCGGCCGCTATGGCAAGGAGACTTCACATGAATCGAACCAGGCGCACCTTTACCAACGGTACAGCACTTGCAGCGTTGCTCGGCTTCAGCCAGCTTGGCTTCGCGGCCAAGGACGAGGAAAAAAATGCCGGCAAGGGCAAGGGCAAGGCGAAGCACAAGAATGGCAAGGACCTGTTGGGTGACAAGATCAAGACCAACGGGAAGCACAAGATCGACAAGCAGGGCCCGCACGAGGTTTCTGTCGATGTGAAGGACGGAAAAATCGCCGCCTTCCACGTCAAGCACGACAAGAAGGGCGCACTTCCGGTCAAGAAGTACAAGACCAGCAAGAAGATGGCGCGCTTGGAAGCCCCGAAGTCGGGGATCGTTCTCGCGCAATATCAATATCTGGGCACGACCTACATCGGTTACGCGTACTACGACGAGTACGGCTACGAAGAAATTTACTGGTATCCGTACGACATGATCTACGACGGCGACACCGGCGCCATCGAATACGTCGCCGCTTACTAAGTGCGATCGGCCTGCGCCAAGCGCAGGAACTGCTCCCGATAGTGCGCGAGTTCGTCAATGGACTCGTGCACATCGGCAAGGGCCGTGTGCTTCTGCTGCTTCTTGAATGAGGTGTAGACGTCCGGCCGCCAGCGCTTCGCCAGCTCTTTCAAGGTGCTGACATCGATGTTTCGGTAGTGAAAGAACGCTTCGAGCTTGGGCATGTACTTGACCAGGAAGCGGCGGTCCTGGCTGATGCTGTTGCCGCACATCGGCGTGCTCCGCTTGGGCGCGTATTTCGCCACAAAGCTTAAAACTTGTTGCTCGGCCGCAGCTTCCGTCAGGCTGGAAGCCTTCACCTTGTCGATGAGGCCGCTGCGCCCGTGCGTGCCCTTGTTCCAGCTGTCCATTTTGTCCAACTGGTCCTCGGATTGATGGATCACCAGAACGGGCCCTTCAAGACGCGGCGTCAGGTCCGGTCCGGTAACGATCACCGCGATCTCGATCAAGCGGTCCACTTCGGGGTCGAGCCCGGTCATTTCGCAGTCCAGCCAGATCAGATTCTGGTCATTCTTGGCAAGCGTCGCGCTCGCGGCTTCCGGGGCGTTGTCAGGCATCTTGCGATTGTCGCCTATGACCTAAACTTGCCTGTATGAACGCCTCCTACCTTCTAACGCTGGCCTTCGCAGCTTTCCTCGTCGCGAGCCTGGGGACGAAATTCTGGCTGGCTTCGCGTCAGATCCGGCATGTGGCACGCCACCGCGAGCACGTACCAGCCGCGTTCCTGCAAAAAGTGACGCTCGCGGCTCACCAGAAAGCTGCCGACTACACCATCGTCAAAACGCGCGTCGGCCTGCTGGAGCTCGCGTTCGGCGCAGCCGTCCTGCTGGGTTGGTCGCTGCTGGGGGGCCTTGATGTTCTGAACCAGTGGCTCCTGGGCGCACTCGGCGAAGGCATGGCCCAGCAGCTGGCTCTGTTCGCCGCGTTCGCTGTGATCGGCGGCCTTCTCGATCTTCCCTTCACGCTCTACCAGACGTTCGTCATTGAAGAACGTTTTGGCTTCAACAAGATGACTTTCAAGTTGTGGCTGGCCGATGGGTTAAAGGCAATTGCACTGGGTGTGGCGCTCGGGCTGCCGCTTCTTTGGGTCGTGCTTTGGCTGATGCGTGCGGGTGGCAGCCTTTGGTGGTTTTACGCCTGGCTGTTCCTC
>JBKJTX010000413.1:0-6023 GCA_046590315.1 Ramlibacter sp.
GTCCGGCCGCACCACGCCCTTGAGCCTGGCCAGCGCTTCCAGCGAGGTCTCGCGCGGGTGTTCGTCCTTGCTGACCACGATGGCCTCGCCCTTCTTCTGCGGGATGGTCACGGGCGTGATCTCGGCGTCGAAGAAGCCGCGCTGCTGGGCCGCCACCGCCTTGAGCTGCGAGGCCAGCGCCATGCGGTCCTGCGCTTCACGCTCGATCTTGTGCTCGGTGGCGACGTTCTCGGCGGTCTCGGGCATGGCGTCGACGCCGTACATCTCCTTCATCAGCTTGTTGACGAAGCGCCAACCGATCGTGGTGTCGTAGACCGCGTTGGTGCGGGCGAATGCGCTTTCGGCCTTGGGCATGACGAAGGGTGCGCGGCTCATGCTCTCCACGCCGCCCGCGATCATCATGGATGCTTCGCCGGCCTTGATGGCGCGTGCTGCCGTGCCCACGGCGTCGAGGCCCGAACCGCACAGGCGGTTGATGGTGGCGCCGGGCAGGTCGACCGGCAACCCCGCCAGCAGGGATGCCATGTGGCCCACATTGCGGTTGTCTTCGCCGGCCTGGTTCGCGCAGCCGTAGATCAGGTCGGTGACGGCTTGCCAGTCCACCTTGGAATTGCGGGCCATCAGCGCCTTGAGCGGAATGGCGGCGAGGTCATCGGTGCGCAGGGACGCCAGCGCGCCGCCGTAGCGGCCGAAGGGGGTGCGAATGGCGTCGCAGATGAAGGCTTGCTTTGTCATGGCGTGTCCAGTGAGGTCAGGCGGCGATGGGCAGCCCGATGAGTTGTTCCAGTTCCGCGCGGGCCAGCCCCGGGACGGTGTCGATGAGCTTCAACCCTTGCGGGGTGCATTCGAGCGTGGCGAGCTCGCTGTAGATTCTCTTGACGCAGGCGATGCCGGTCAGAGGATAGCTGCAGCGACTCACAATCTTGCTTTCGCCCTTCTTGGTGAGCAGGTCCATCATCACCCAAGTCTGTTTGGCGCCAACGGCCAGGTCCATCGCGCCGCCCACCGCGGGGATGGCGTCTTTTTCACCGGTATGCCAGTTCGCGAGGTCTCCTGTGGCCGAGACCTGGAAGGCGCCCAGCACGCAGATGTCGAGGTGGCCGCCGCGCATCATGGCGAAGCTGTCGGCATGGTGGAAAAACGCGCCACCGGCCAGCAAGGTGACGGGCTGCTTTCCGGCGTTGATCAGGTCATAGTCTTCGTGCCCACCTGCCGGCGCCGGTCCCATGCCGAGGATTCCGTTCTCGCTGTGCAGGATGACTTCGATGCCGGCCGGCAGATGGTTGGCGACGAGCGTGGGCATGCCGATGCCCAGGTTGACGTAGGCGCCTTCATGGATGTCGCGCGCCACGCGCTGCGCGAGCTGGTCTTTGGTGCGTTTGGTGTAGGTCATCGTCTACTTACGCGGCCTGCTTGAAGCCGCCGGCCTGCGTAGCCGAGCGCTCGATCTTCACGATCTTGCTTACGAAGATGCCAGGCGTGACGATGTTCTCGGGATCGAGCGCGCCGAGTTCGGCGATGTCGTGGACTGTCGCCACGGTCTTCTTCGCCGCCATCGCCATCACCGGGCCAAAGTTGCGCGCCGCCATTCGGTAAGTGAGGTTGCCCCAGCGATCGCCGCGCTCAGCTTTGATGAGAGCCAAGTCGCCGTAAATCGGATACTCGAGCACGAACTGCCGGCCGCCGATCTCGCGCGTCTCCTTGCCGTTGGCAAGCTCGGTGCCGTAGCCCGTCGGCGTGAAGAAAGCACCAATGCCGGCGCCGGCTGCCCGAATGCGCTCGGCGAGGTTGCCCTGCGGCACCAGTTCGAGCTCGATCTTGCCGCTGCGATAGAGCTCGTCGAACACGTAGCTGTCGACCTGGCGTGGAAAGCTACAGATGATCTTGCGCACGCGGCCGGCCTTCAACAGTGCGGCGAGCCCTTCGTCGGCATTGCCTGCGTTGTTGTTGACTACCGTGAGATCGCGCGCGCCCTGCCCGATCAATCCGTCGATCAGTTCACCAGGAATGCCCGCGGTACCGAAACCACCGATCATTACCGTCGCACCGTCCGCGACACCCTGCAGGGCCTCCTCCACGGAAGCGGCTATCTTGTCGATCATGACTGCGTTCTCATGGAGGTGTGCTTCGTATGTGCTGTAATTTCCAACAACTGTTCGTTGGTTTGAATTTTAAGTCAGAAGGCAGCGACACCGTCTCCATGTTCAACCCCTCGCAATCCGACGTCAGGCGCTTCTTCTGCGCAGTGCACGCCAAAGCCCGCAGCGGCGAGCCGATGGACGCGCTCGAAACGCTCGCCGGTCAGTGGCTCGAGGAACACCCTGAGTACCGGCCCGAACTCGCCGATGCGCAAGCCGCAGTCGCAAAGGTCTTTGACGGGCAGGAGGGCGCAGCCAATCCCTTCCTGCATCTCTCTATGCACCTGTCTATCAGCGAGCAATGCTCCATCGATCAGCCTCGCGGCATTCGGCAAGCGGTGGAACTGCTCGCTGCCCGGCGTGGCTCCGTGCACGAAGCCCACCATGAGGCCATGGAGTGCCTGGGGAAGATGCTATGGGAGAGCCAGCGCTCCGGTCTGCCGCCCGACGGCGACGACTACATCGCCTGCGTGCAGCGGCGTGCCACGCGCGACTGATCAACGGTGCGAAGGCAGGACCTCAAGCGCGCAGCACGTCGAGCCACTCGCGCTGGTGCGGGTCGAGGGCTGCGTCCGGCGTCAACAGTGCCATGCTGAGAGCGCTCCGGCTTTGCGCATCCGGCGCTGGCAAGGGAGCACGCAGCAGTTCATCGAGCACCTGGCGCGCCACGGCCAGCGTCTGTCCGTAGCGTTCAAAAATCGCACCCACGCTGACGTGTTGCGCCGGGTCGTCGAGCCAGCAGTCGTAGTCGGTCACCAGGCCGACCGTGGCATATGCGAGCTGAGCTTCGCGCGCCAGGAAGACCTCGGGAACGTTGGTCATGCCCACCAGGTGGCAGCCGGCTTGGCGCAGCAGATGGCTTTCGGCCTGCGTGCCCAGCCGGGGGCCTTCGACGCAAGCGTACGTGAGGCCTCGCTGCACGTCGACGCCGACACGCCGTCCGGCAGCGCACACCGCGTCGACCAATCCGGCGCTCACCGGCCGCGCGGTGGAGACGTGCGCTGCGACCCCTCTGCCAAAGAATGTGCATTCACGTTGGCCGCGGGTCCAATCGATGTACTGTTCGGGCATCGCGAGGGTGCCAGGCGTCACTTCCAGAGCCAGGCTCCCCACCGCCGAGAAGCCGAGCACCTGCGTGGCACCGGCGCGCTTGAGCGCGAAGATGTTGGCGCGGTAGTTCACCTCGTGCGGCAGCAGCCGATGCCCGGCACCATGACGCGCCAGGAACAGCAGCGTCTTGCCGTGCAGGTGACCGCGCACGATGTCGCCCGATGGTTCGCCGAACGGGGTCGCACTGCTGAAGCGTTCCTCGATTTCGAGCCCGTCCAGGTCGTAGAGGCCGGTGCCTCCGATGATGGCCAGCATGTCGTTCACTCCTCGAGCCGGATGGCTTCGTCCGGGCGGTAGGTGGGGCCGTGGGCGATGCGGTGGAAGTAGGATGCGTGCGCATCGCTGCCGGCGGGCCACTGGCGCAGGAAGCGGGCTTGCGCCTGGTCCGTCTCGGTGTCGATGGCGATGGCGTCGATGAAGACCGCGCCCCGGCGCACGCCGAAGCGGCGCTGCGGCCCGTCGAAAGGTTGCAGGGCAACGCGCGTCAGCAGGCCAGCCGCATCGCCACTGAAGTTCGGCATGCCGGCCGCACCGTTGTTGAAGACCCATGTCGGGGATGCACCCCCCGCGTTGCGCAGGCGCTGAAACACCGGCAGGCAGGTGTGAGTGCAGGCAAACGCATCGACCTGCGCCCCCATAAACCAGCCGCGTACCCGGTCGCGATGCGCCGCGTCGTGCAGGTGCTCCTGAGCGAAGCCCCAGCCCGCAAGGGACTGCGCGTCACCGTGCACGATGCCGAGTTTGAAGTCGCCGACGTCGGCGCGCAATGTCATCGGAAGCGCGGCCAGCTCGGCCCGCTGCGTAGGCGTCGCTGCCGGACGGAGGCGGCGCAGAATGCGGTTGGAGCGTTCCACCGCGTCGTCGCCGACCCAGTCGGGGTAGGCGCAGCCGCAGCCAGCATCATCGTCGACCGCAGGCTCGGCGGCCAGCTCGGTTTCCACATTGCCGCGCAAAGCGGTGTGGGCCAGCACCTGGCGCTGCACCCGTGCGAACACCGCCGGATCGGTGTCGAACCAGTGGAAGTCGCCATTGAAGACAAGCCGGGCGTGGCCGCGTTCCGCTTCGAACAGTTCGAGCGCGCGGTCCAGCGCCAGCTCGTTGCCGTAGAGACCCCCCACGACGTAGAGCACGTCCAGGCCCGGCAGGTCGGCCGGTCGCGCGAACACCTCAGGTTCGTACCGGTAGTGCAGCGGGCAGCTGCGGCCGGGCGCGTCATCGTGAGTTCCCGACGCCGTCGGTTCGAGTGCGACGTTCATCGCGCCACCGTTGCCTCGGCGATCGCGGCGAGTGCTTTGCGCACGTTCTCCGCGGCGGGGCAGTCGGCCACGCCGTGCCGATGCACCAGCCAACGTGGATCGTTGTAGCCGAGCCAAACCTGCCCGGCCGCATCGGTCCAGACCAGGGCTTTCATCGGCAAATCGATGCCAATGGTTTGTGCGCACTGCATCAGAGGCGTGCCGGCCTGCGGGTTGCCGAAGATCATCACCTCGCTCGGGCGCAACGTCTGGCCAATGCGCTGGGCCGCCGCCGCGTGGTCGATGCGCGCCGTGACGTTGAGGTTGCGCTGGCGCACCTCGGCTTCGAGTCGGGTCACGGTCTCCGCTTGACTGTGCGGGCTCTGCACGGCCACCAAGCCGTGCGGGCCGTGCATGCCGGGGTGCTGGTGCCCGACGGCACCGCAGCCGGCCAGCAAGGCCAGTGTTGCCAGCAGCGTGCTCATGTGGATGGGGGTCATGTCGATCTCCTGAATTGGGGTGATGGGGCAGCATCCATTTGCCGGATGCCGCTGGGCAATCTGCTACTCGCGCGTGGACCAGTGGTGCTACCAGGCGAGTGCTGCCGGTACAGCGATTCGAGCCGGTCGGTGCCTACGGCGCTGATCGGCAGATCCCACTGCACCTCGCCACCAGCGATGCCGATCGCGCGATCGGCCAGCAGGGGCAGCAGTTCGGGGTCGTGGACGACGGTGAGGAGCGTGCCGCCCGCCCGCTCTGCGAGCGTTCGCAGCGCGTCGCAGACCTGCAGTGTGGCGCTCGGGTCCAGCGCCGAGGTCGGTTCGTCGGCGAGCACGAGCCGTGGCTGCTGCAATTGCAATCGCGCCAACGCAACCTTCTGCCGTTCGCCGCCGGACAGCCGATCGGCCCGCGTGTCGGCCCGGTCGCTCAAGGCGAGCGACCGGAGCGCCAGGTCGGCCTCGTGCACCAGTGCGGCGGGATACAGACGCAGCCAGCTGCGCCAGGCATCGGCTCCATGCAGACGCGCCAGTGCGCCAATGATGACGTTCTCGCGGGCGCTGAGCCGCGGCACCAGGTGCAGGCCCTGCATCAGCAAGCCGACCTCATGCCGCATCACTTCTTGCGGCGGGCGCCCGAGCACCCGCACATCGCCGGAAGTGGGGGCTACCAGTCCCGCCAGCAGCCGCAGCAGCGTGCTCTTGCCCGCACCGTTCGGGCCGACAATGGCCACGCGCTCGCCGCAGCGCACCTCGAGCCGCGCCACGCGCAGCAACGTGCGGCCGGCTTTCTCGACGCGCACTTGCTCGAGCTGGAACGCGGCTGCGTCGCCACGCGCCGGCAAGTTCGTGACGCTCACAGCAGCGCCTCCCGGATGCGTCGCGACACCGCGTCGAAGGCCATCACCAGCGCCACCACGACCAGCAAAATGGTCGCCAGCCGGCTCCACTGGAACAGGCTCACCGCCTCGCTGATCAGGAGTCCCAGGCCGCCGGCGCCGATCAGGCCCAGGATGGTGGAGTCGCGGATGTTGAACTCCCAC
>JBKJTX010000105.1:0-4579 GCA_046590315.1 Ramlibacter sp.
CCTGTGCGCCATTACCTATGACGCGATGTGGCACGGCATCAAGATGGTCAAGCCCGGCGTCCGGTTGGGCGACATTGGGCACGCGATCCAGAAGTTTGCTGAAGGCAACGGGTTCTCTGTGGTGCGCGTGTTCTGCGGCCACGGCATCGGCCGGGTCTTTCACGAAGAGCCGCAAGTGCTGCACTACGGCAAGCCCGGCACGCTGGAAGAACTCAAGCCCGGCATGACTTTCACGATTGAGCCCATGATCAACGCGGGCCGCAAGGACGTGAAGGAGTTCGGCAGCGATGGCTGGACCATCGTCACCAAAGACCATTCGCTGTCCGCCCAATGGGAACACACCGTGCTGGTTACCGAGACCGGCTATGAGGTGCTGACCCTTTCTTCCGGCAGCCCGCCGCCACCGCCGTTCGTCAACGCATGATGTCCCGGGGGCACGCCTCCACCGAAGGCGTGCCAGCGCTGCAGGCCCTGCGCGAAGACTACCGGGCGCGCAAGACCGCCCTGCTCGCTTCGCTGCAGGCGCAGGGCAGTTCCACCCGAGGCATCGCGACGCTGCTTCAGCGTCTGGCCCGTGAGACAGATGTCACGCTCAAGGCGTTGTGGGCGGCGAGCGCCTTTCCCGCGGGCTTTGCGCTTGTCGCCGTGGGTGGCTTCGGTCGGGGCGAGCTCTTCCCTCACTCCGACGTCGACGTGCTGGTGCTGATGCCCGAAGGCACGTCCGTCGATGGCGATGCAGAACTCAAACGCAAAGTCGAGGCTTTCATCGGTAACTGTTGGGACGTGGGACTGGAAATCGGCTCGAGCGTGCGAACCCTCTCCGAGTGCGTCGCCCAAGCCGAGAGCGACGTGACGGTGCAGACCTCTCTGCTGGAATCGCGGCTGATCACCGGCGACGCCAAGCTTTATGCAGAATTCCTCAAGCGCTTCCAGGCCACGGTTGATCCGCGGGCATTCTTCGTCGCCAAGACACTGGAAATGCGCCAGCGCCACACCAAGTTCGAAAACACACCCTACTCGCTGGAGCCCAACTGCAAGGAGTCGCCCGGGGGCCTGCGTGACCTGCAGGTGATCCTCTGGGTCGCCAAAGCGGCCGGCCTGGGCAAGAGCTGGGACGAACTCGCACGCAAGGGCCTAGCCACGCCCTTCGAAGCTCGCCAGATCAAACGCAACGAAGCGCTCTTGAGCCTGATCCGTGCGCGCCTGCATGTGATCTCGAACCGCCGCGAAGACCGCTTGGTGTTCGATTTGCAGACTGCCGTCGCCGAGTCGTTCGGCTACACCACCACCATCAACGAGACCAGCGGCCGCGTCATGGCGCGCGCCAGCGAGGCGCTCATGAAGCGCTTCTACTGGGCCGCCAAAGCGGTGACGCAGCTCAATCAGATCCTGCTGCTGAATATCGAGGAGCGCCTCAACCCCAACCTGCAGGTGCCCCAGCCGATCAACGAGCGATTCTTGAACAAGGCGGGCATGATCGAAGTCGCCAGCGACGATTTGTACCAACAGAACCCGCATGCGATTCTTGAAACTTTCCTGATCTACCAGACGACCCTGGGCGTGAAGGGCTTCTCCGCGCGGACCTTGCGGGCGCTGTACAACGCTCGCAACTTGATGGACGCGAAGTTTCGCCAGGACCCGGTGAATCACGCCACGTTCCGGAGCATGCTGATGCAGCCCGAGGGCATCACCCACGCCATGCGGCTCATGAACCAGACGTCGGTGTTGGGTCGCTACCTTTGGGTGTTCCGGCGGATCGTGGGCCAAATGCAGCACGACCTGTTCCACGTTTACACGGTGGACCAGCACATTCTGATGGTGCTGCGCAATGTGCGGCGATTCTTCATCGCGGAGCACGCGCATGAGTATCCGTTCTGCTCGCAGCTCGCGGCCGGCTGGAACAAACCGTATGTGCTGTATATCGCAGCGCTGTTCCACGATATCGCCAAGGGCCGCGGCGGCGACCATTCCGAGCTGGGCGCGCGCGACGTGCGTGTCTTCTGCCGGGAGCATGACATCGAGCCGGAGGACTGCAAGCTGGTCGAGTTTCTCGTGAAGGAACATCTGACGATGAGCCGCATCGCCCAGAAGGAAGACTTGAGCAATCCGGATGTGATTGCCGCTTTCGCCAAGCGCGTGGGTAACGAGCGCAACCTCACTGCCCTGTACCTGCTCACGGTGGCTGACATTCGCGGCACCAGCCCCAAGGTGTGGAACGCCTGGAAGGGCAAGCTGCTGGAAGACCTGTATCGCTTCACGCTGCGCACGCTTGGCGGGCGGGCACCGGATCCGCAGGCTGAGATCGAGGCGCGTAAACGTGAGGCGACGGTGCAGCTCGCCCTCTATGCGCTGCCGTTCCAAGGCCATAAGAAATTGTGGGACACGCTGGACGTGGGCTACTTCATGCGCCACGACGCCGGCGACATCGTCTGGCACACGCGCCATCTTGCGCGTCACGCCGGCAAGGCCAAGGCCATCGTGCGCGCGCGCCTTTCGCCGGTGGGCGAAGGCTTGCAGATCGTGGTCTACACACCGGACCAGGAGGACTTGTTCGCGCGCATCTGCGGCTACTTCGACCAGGCCGGCTTCAGCATCCTGGACGCCAAAGTCCATACGGCCAACAACGGCCATGCGCTCGACACTTTTCAAGTGGTCAGTTCGATGTTGCCCGAGCACAACCGCGAGCTCATCACCATGGTGGAGTCGGAGTTGCAGCACACCATCGAGCAAGCCGGGCCGCTCCCTGCACCCAGCCAGGGCCGGGTGTCACGGCGAGTCAAGAGCTTCCCGGTCGCACCGCGCGTGCACCTGGCGCCGGATGAAAAAGCGCAACGCTGGCTGCTCTCGATTTCCGCGAGCGACCGTGTCGGCCTGCTCTATTCCGTTGCCCGGGTGCTGGCGCGCCATCACATCAATCTGCAACTGGCCAAGGTGTCTACGCTGGGCGAGCGCGTGGAAGACACTTTCCTCATCGACGGACCGGAACTGCAGCAAAACAAGCGGCAGATCGAGATTGAGACGGAATTGCTGGAGGCGCTGGGGGCGTAGCCGACTCGAATTCGACAGCGGACGAATTGGCGGCCCCTTCAGTCGTCCGCAGCGTCCAGCCCCGGAAACAGAACATCCGTGTAGCCGAACTTCGTGAAGTCGCGCATCCGCGTTGGGTACAACTTGCCGACGAGGTGGTCGCACTCGTGCTGCACCACGCGCGCATGGAAACCGTCGACGGTGCGATCGATGGCGTCGCCGTATTGATCGAAGCCGGTGTAGCGAATCTTGGTCCAGCGCGGCACGACGCCTCGCAGCCCGGGCACGGACAGGCACCCTTCCCAGCCCTCTTCCTCTTCGTCGCCCAAAGGCGTGATGACAGGATTGAGCAGCACCGTGCGCGGTATCAGCGGCGCGTCGGGGTAACGCGGGTTGGGCGCTTCGGTGCCGAAGATCACCAGCTGCAGATCGACGGCGATCTGCGGCGCGGCCAAGCCAGCGCCATTGACTGAACGCATCGTTTCGAACATGTCCGACACCAGCATATGGATATCGTCGGTATCGAATTGGGGCACGGGCTGCGCGACGCGCAAAAGTCGCGGATCGCCCATCTTCAGAATTTCACGCACGGCCATCGAGGAGATCCTTTAATCCTTGTTCATCGAGCACCACCACGCCGAGTTCGCGTGCCTTGTCGAGCTTGCTACCCGCTTCGGCACCGGCCACGACATAGTCTGTCTTTTTGCTGACCGACCCTGCCACCTTGGCCCCCGCAGCCTCCAGCATATCCTTGGCATCGTCTCGCGTCAGCGTCGGCAAGGTCCCGGTGAGCACCACGGTTTTTCCCGCCAGCGGCTTGGGGGCACGCGCAGCGGGCTCGCCTTCTTGCCATGTGATTCCACACGCTCGCAACTGTTCCACGACCTCCCGGTTGTGCGCCTGCTGAAAAAACGTGTGCATGCTGTCGGCCACCACGGGTCCGACGTCGGACACCTCGAGTAATTGTTCCACCGCTGCGTCCATGATCGCGTCGAGTTGGCCGAAGTGCCGCGCGAGGTCCTTGGCGGTTGCTTCGCCCACATGGCGGATGCCCAGCCCGTAGAGAAAGCGAGGCAGCGTCGTCTGCTTGGAGTTCTCCAGCGCCGCCAACACGTTTTGCGCCGACTTCTCGGCCATTCGGTCCAGGCTGCACAAGCCGCCAAGACCCAGGCGATAAAGGTCAGGCAATGTTTTGACCACATTTGCCTCGACCAATTGGTCTACCAGTTTTTCGCCGAGGTGCTCGATGTCCAGCGCACGGCGCTGCGCAAAATGCAAGATCGCATGCTTGCGTTGCGCTGCGCAGAAGAGTCCCCCGGTACAGCGGTAATCGGCTTCGCCTTCCTCGCGCACCGCTTCAGACCCGCAGACCGGGCAACGGCGCGGCATCGTAAATATCTGCGCTTGGTGCAGCCGCTTCTCCGGAACCACGGCCACCACTTCGGGAATGACATCACCCGCGCGCCGCACGATCACCGTGTCGCCGACTCGCACATCCTTGCGCCGCGTCTCGTCCTCGTTGTGCAGCGTGACGTTGCTGACGGTGGTGCCG
>JBKJTX010000119.1:0-10362 GCA_046590315.1 Ramlibacter sp.
CCGGCGTACAGCGCGTCGATCAAAGGCTGGTATTTTTCGGCGATAAAGCCGCGCCTCACCTTGTTGGTGCGGGTCAACTCGCCGTCATCGGCGTCCAGTTCCTTGTGCAGCACCAGGAAGCGGCTGACCTGGCTGCCCGCCAGCAAGGTGTCCACGCTCAGGTCGGCATTCACTTTCTCCACGCACTCCTTGATGAGCTGGTAAACCTCGGGCTTTTGCGCCAGATCGGTGTAGCCGGCGTAAGGCAGGTTGCGCCGCTCGGCCCAGTTGCCAACCGCGTCGAAGTCGATATTGATCATCACGCACACCTTCTCACGCTGGTCACCGTAGGCCACCACTTCCTTGATGTACGGAAAAAACTTCAGCTTGTTCTCCACGTACTTCGGTGCAAACATCGCGCCGTCGTTGGCGCCGCCTTTGATGCGGCCGACGTCTTTTACCCGGTCAATGATCTTCAGGTGCCCCTGGGCGTCCAGAAAGCCGGCGTCGCTGGTGTGGTACCAGCCATCGGCGGTCAGCACTTCAGCGGTCGCGACGGGATTCTTGTAGTACTCCTTGAGCAAGCCCGGCGAGCGCACCAGGATCTCGCCGTTGTCGGCTACTTTGATCTCCACGCCGTCGATCGGGACCCCCACCGTATCGGCCTTCGCCTGGTCGTCGGGCTGCAGACAGACGAATACGGCCGTCTCGGTCGAGCCGTACAGCTGCTTTAGATTGATACCAATAGAGCGGTAAAACGTAAAAAGGTCAGGGCCGATTGCTTCGCCCGCCGTGTAGGCCACTCGCACGCGCGAGAAGCCCAGGTTGTTGCGCAGCGGTCCATAGACCAGCAGGTCGCCCAAGGCGTATTGCAAGCGGTCGGCCACGCCCACCGGTTTGCGGTCCATGAGCGCCGGGCCGACTCGCTTGGCGACATTCATGAAGGCATGGAAAATCTTTCGCTTGATCCAGCCCGCGTCTTCCATGCGGATCATCACCGTGGTGAGCAAGCCTTCGAAAATGCGCGGCGGGGCAAAGTAGTACGTGGGCCCAATCTCCTTCAGATCGATCGTCACCGTCGCTGGCGACTCTGGGCAGTTCACGATATAGCCACACGCCAGCCACTGGGCGTAGCTGAAAATGTTCTGGCCAATCCAGGCCGGCGGCAGGTACGCCAACACTTCCTCGCGATGGGTGAGCTTGTCAAAATCGGCGCCGGCCTTGGCGCGGTCCAACAGCGTACGGTGGGTATGCACCACGCCCTTCGGGTTGCCCGTGGTGCCCGAGGTGAAGAACATCGCCGCCACGTCATCGGGCTTCGCCTTTTCCACTTCAGACCGGAAGAATTCCGGATGCAGCGCGCCGAACGCGTCGCCAGCCGTCATCAATGCAGCTATTGATTGCAAGCCGGGCTCGGCGTACTTGCGCAGGCCGCGTGGGTCGTCGTAGTAAATAGCCTCAAGCTGCGGACACTGCTCGCGGATCTCGAGCAGCTTGTCGACCTGTTCCTGGTCTTCGGCGAACGCGAAGCGAACGTCGGCGTTGTTGATCGGGAATACACATTCGGCTGCCGCCGCGTCCTGGTACAGCGGAATCGGCACGGCGCCTAGCGACTGTGCTGCCAGCATGGTCGCGTAAAGGCGAGGACGGTTCGCGCCGACAACGACCATGTGTTCGCCGGCCCGCAGCCCCGCTGCGTGCAGACCCACCGCAACCTGCTCCACCATTCGCGCCATGGCGGACCAGGTGTGCGATTGCCAGATGCCATATTCTTTCTCGCGCATCGCCGCGTCGCCCGCGCGCTGGGCGGCGTGTTGGAGCAGCAGGCGCGGAAAAGTCGTCTCCATGGGTCGTTCGGGGGTTCGCAGCAAGGCGTGGTGAAGAAGAGCGGATGCTAGGACCCACTTTGACGCTATGTTGTCTTTGCAACGACTTTCCTAGGGAATGTCCTAGTAGGGCCTGCCCCCGGCAGGATCGACTGGCCCGCTCGTCGCAATCGGCGGTACGCTCCGAGCCCGATGCCCTCAGACCTCACCCTCCACCAACGTCGCCGCGAACCGGCCGAGGCCGAGCTGGGAGCCATTCCCTGGCTGAAAGTGCTCAAGTCAGCTGAACACGAGTTCGCGGTGAGCCACTTGAGGGTCGGAGAGGCAATGCCCGGCGATTTCGTCTGCCGGGTGGGCCGACCTGTCACGTATTGGTTTGGGGTCGTCGAAGGGCTGCTGAAAATGAGCGCCGACAGCGAAGAAGGCCAGACCGTCACCTTCTCCGGCCTGCCACCCGGGGGCTGGTTCGGTGAGGGCACCGTGCTCAAGCGCGAGACGTACCGCTACAACGTGCAGGCCCTGCGCAAGAGCCTGGTCGCAGGGCTGCCGGCGGAGAGCTTCCATTGGCTGCTGGACCATTCGATCGGTTTCAACCGTTTCATCATGAACCAGCTCAACGAGCGGCTGGCGCAATTCATCGCGGCGCGCGAGATCGACCGCATGAACAACCCCGACTTGCGGGTCGCGCGCAACCTCGCGGCGCTGTTCAACCCCATCCTTTTTCCGGGCGTCGGCGACGTCCTGCGCATCACGCAGCAGGAGCTCGCTTATCTTGGCGGCCTGTCGCGCCAGCGCGTGAACGAGGCGCTGGCGGCGCTGGAGGCGCAACGCACGATCCGCGTCGAATATGGTGGCTTGCGTGTGCTCAACCTCGAGGCCCTGCGCTCCGATCTGTTCGCCAAGCCGGCGGAATCGTCCTAGGGGGCGCGGCACAATCGCCCCATCGTGCCGGATCCTGCCCCAACCACTACCCGCCTTAACAAAAGAATGGCCGAACTGGGCCTGTGCTCGCGCCGCGAGGCCGACGATTGGATCGGCAAGGGCTGGGTCCGCGTCAACGGCGAAGTCGCTGTGATGGGCGTGCAGGTCGAGCCCAATGCCCGCATCGAGGTCGACCGCAAGGCGCAGGGACAGCAGCAGCAGCAGGTCACCATCCTGCTGAACAAACCGGTCGGCTACGTAAGCGGGCAGGCCGAGGACGGGCACCAGCCGGCGGTGGTGCTGGTGCAGGAGCGCAACCACTGGCACGGCGACGCGGCGCGGTTGCGTTTTGCGTCGTCGCAGCTGAGGGGACTCGCGCCGGCGGGGCGACTGGACATCGACTCGATCGGTTTGTTGGTGCTGACGCAAGACGGCCGCATTGCCCGCCAGTTGATCGGCGAGGACAGCGGGATGGAGAAGGAGTACCTCGTGCGCGTGAGCTACGGCAACGTCACTGCCCAGGTACAGCAGGCTTTTCCGGTCACGCACTTGGCCCAATTGCGCCACGGGCTCAGCCTCGACGGCCAGGCACTTAAACCCGCGCAGGTCGATTGGCAGAACCCCGAGCAGCTTCGCTTCGTGCTGACCGAAGGCAAGAAGCGCCAACTACGCCGCATGTGCGAATTGGTAGGCTTGAAAGTGGTGGGCTTGAAGCGCATCCGGATCGGAAACGTTGTGCTCGGGCCGCTCCCGGTCGGGCAGTGGCGCTACCTCGCGCCCGGCGAGCGGTTCTAGCCCGCGAGCAGGCTGGCGGCGCTGACGCCCGACACGCCGATCAGTTGGATCTGGGCGCCGCTGCTGAGTGTGACCACCGTGTCCATCGCGCGGTCGAGAGTCGCCAAGACAAATTGCCCGTCGGCCGATACGGACCCCACGTCGCGCGTCGCTAGGCTCACGATCGTGACCCCGCCTTGCAGCAGCAGCCGGTCCATCCCGATGCGAAAGTCACCGATGCGGTCTAGCTCACCGGCGGCTCCAAGCGTATCGAACACGAAGACGTCCTTGCCCTCGCCGCCGACCAGATCGTCATTGCCGCGGCCTCCGTGCAGCGTGTCGGCGCCGTTGCCGCCCCAGAGCTTGTCGTTGCCGTCACCGCCGAAGAGGCGATCGTCACCGTTTTGGCCCAGCAAGCTGTCGTTGCCGCCCAGACCTTCGACCAGATCGTTACCGTTGTTGGCTTCGATCCGTTCACCCAAGTCGGTACCGCGCAGTGAAGGCCTGAAGCTGCCGTCATCGAAGTGCACCGTGCCATAGATGGTGGGTCCATCCGCAAGGACATTGGTGACGCCGGCCACCGCTACTGTCACAGTGGCAGTCGACAGCGCGCCGGCAGCGTCGCGCAGCGTGTACTGGAAGGTGTCGGTGGTTGTTGCGCCAGCATCCAGGCTCGCGAATCCGGTCGAGTTCGCGGTGTAGGTCACGGTACCCGTCGCCGCGTCGTAGCTGACCGACGAACCTTTCGCGGACAGGCTACTCACCCCCGCAATGCTCAGCGTGTCGCCGGTGTCGCGGTCGGTGTCGTTGGCCAGCAACGTGGCGGCTGCGAGGGTCAGACTCGAGCTCTCGACCACGCCGAAAACGCCGTCGTTATGCGCGACCGGCGCGTCATTCACGGGGTTGACGACAATCGCGAAGGCCTGGCTCGCGCTGCTGAGGCCCTGGTCGTCCTTCAATATAACGAGGAGGTTCACGCGGCCGAAAGCGTCGGGGGCCGTGGTGTAGCTGAGCGTGCCGTCCGGGCTAATCGTGGGCAACACGGAGAACAGCGAATTGTTGTCGGTGGTGACGACAAAGGTCAGCGCCTGGCCAATTTCGTCGGGACCTCCCGGATCGATCTGGGTGGCCCAGTGAGCGACGGCCTGCGCGCCCGCGTCCTCTGCGACGACCAGGCTCGCGCCGCCCACGAATGTCGGGGGATGGTTGCCGCCGCCTACGTGAACGGTGAAGGTCTGCGCGACACCGGTTTCCTGGTTAAAGCCACCGGATCCGCCGTTGTCGTGCGGCGTCACCGTGATGTGCGCGGTGCCCGTGACGTTGGCCGCGGTGCTGAACGTGAGCGTGCCGTCGGGGCCGACCGCTGGCATGTACCCAAAGAGCGCCGGGTTATCCGTGGTGACGGTGAAACTGACCTGCTGACCCGCTTCATCGGGTGGGCCGGCACTGATCTGCGTGGCCCAGCTCACGATGGCTTGGGGGGGCGAGTTTTCGACCACGTAGACGTCGGAACCAACAAAGGTGGGCGCATCATTGACTGCTTGGACCAGGACCCGCACGGCGCTGGACGCGCTCCAGTCCTGCCCGTCGGTGGCTGCGTACGAGAACTCCGCATTGCCGTTGAAATTGGGGTCCGTGGCGCGAAACCAAATCACGACACCCTGCCAGGAGTTGGGCGTCCCGGTCGTAGCGGAAATCAGGTCATTGAGTGTCAGCGGCGTGGTCCCATCGGCGGTGCGATACAAAGCGCCCTGGCTGGGAAGGCTGGTGAGACGGAACGCGTCCACGGCATCGCCGGGGTCCGGGTCGTACGCGGATATCTCGAAGGCGATGGGCTGCCCTTCGTATCCCGCCACAAAAGGAGTGCCTGGCACGGGAACCCCTGGCGGGAGGTTCGTCGGGATCACGGCGAAGGACGGCAGGCTGGCGCCGTTCGGATTGCCGATGGACAATACGTCGCTATGGAGGCTTTTGGCTCGGTGGTTAGTACTGCTCATGCGAACTCCCGTGGGATGGAGATGAAATCAAAGGTGTGAAATGTATCTGAAAGTAGCGAAGAAAGGTTGCCGCTACGTACTGGCATCAGTAGTAGGCCTTCTGTTGGGGGTGGCGGCCGGTGCGCAAGCCCAGTCGGGAACCGTCAATGCCATCTGCAGCACCGACCAATCCTGGTGCGAGCTGGCGGCGCAGGAATTCACCCGGGCTACCCAGATAAGGGTGCTGCAAACGCACAAGCCAACCGGGGAAGCACTCGCCCAGCTGCGGGCCGAAGCGGCGAACCCGAAGACCGATCTGTGGTGGGGCGGCACCGGCGATCCGTATTACCAAGGCGCTGAAATCGGCCTTCTTGACGCCTATCGGCCCGCTTACCTGGGCGACCTGCACGGCTGGGCGGTGCGGCAGTACGCCATGAGCCAGAACTTCGTCGGCGGCTTCTACACCAGCGCGATCGGCTTCGGTTGGAACGAGGAAGTCCTCAAGAAGAAGCAACTGCCTGCCCCGAAGTGCTGGAAGGACCTCCTCGATCCGCGCTACAAGGGCGAAATTGAAATGTCTCATCCGGGCACCAGTGGCACGGGCTACACCATTCTTGCCGGGCTGGTCCAGTTGATGGGGGAGGACGCGGCGTTCGACTACCTCAAGAAGTTGCATCGCAACGTCACGCAGTACACGCGTAGTGGGCAGGCCCAGGCCCGCAACGTCGCCAAGGGCGAGGTGGGCATCGGGGTGAGCTTCATCTTCGGCTTCGAGAACGAGCGCATCACCAACAAGTTTCCGGTGCATGCCGCGGCGCCGTGCGAAGGCACGAGCTACGAGATCGGCGGGATCGCGCTCGTCAAAGGTTCACGCAACCGCGACGCTGCGCGCAAATACTATGACTGGCTGATGGGGCCCCAGGGGCAGCAGGTCGGCGCGCGCGCCAACAGCCTGCAGGTGCCTGCCAACAAAACATTCAAGCCGGACCCGCGCATTCCCACGATCGATAGCGTCCGGCTCATCAAGTACGATTTCGAGAAGTACGGCAAGGCGAGCGAGCGCCGGCGGCTGGTGGAGCGATGGGTAAAGGAAGTCGAATCGCTTCCTCGCTGAGGGTTTCGCTAAGCCACTTCCCTAACGGCTACCGCGCCTCTTCCTTACCGGCCCGCCGCCAACGGCAGATATCCTTGGGGCATGAATGATCCAGAAGCGGTCCGCGCAGCGGAAATCATGAAGTACCTGACGATGACGGGTTTCGCTGCGGTGCTGGCGTTCGCTGTGCTTGCCGCCTCGCCGACCGCTGCCGTCGCCGGCTCTGATACCGTGCCGGCCGTCACCGCGACCGCCGAATGAAACTCGCGATCGCGTGAACTAATGTTCGGCTAAGAGAGTCGGCCTAGACTGCGCGCATCTGTTACAGGTGCCGCCATGCAGGATTTGACCCATCGCTTCGCAGTTGCCATCCTTCTTATTTGTGGATTCTTGAGCGCAATCGTCATCCCCTGGGACGCCGGCCACGCGGTCGAGGCCCGGCAACTGCAGTTCATCCTTGGTCTGCTGGGCGCCAGCCTGGTGTTGTCGGCTTTCGTGCCCGCGCTGCGGCTGCCCGCCGTCGGCGCGTCGGTCCTCTGCAAGGTTGGCTATCTCGTGCTGTTGTGGGACGGAGACGGCTTTGCCCGGATGTCACCCATTGTCTGGGTCGAGGCCGTGATGCTGCTGGCGCTCGGTGCTGCCGCAGTGGTACTGATGCGCGAGGCCTGGCAGGAAGCTCGCTGGCACGGCATGCTACCGTGGCACCCGGAAGCCTAGCGGCAATTTTTCAATATGCGTGTCCTGTTAGTCGAAGACGACGAGATGATCGGCCAGAGCCTGAAGCAGGCGCTGGGCGCCAACGGCTGGTCGGTCGATTGGGTCAAGGAAGGCCTGCTCGCGCAGAGCGCGCTGGCCGACGGCGGCTATGCATGCGTACTGCTGGACCTGGGCCTGCCCAAGCGGGACGGCATCGAAGTGCTGCGCAAAGCGCGTAGCTTGGGTGATCACACACCGGTGCTGGTGCTCACGGCGCGCGACGGCGTTGACGACCGCATCACGGGCCTGGACGTCGGCGCCGACGACTACCTGGTCAAGCCCTATGAATTTCGCGAACTGCTGGCGCGCATGCGTGCGGTGATCCGCCGCCGCGACGGCAGCGCGCATTCCCTTATCGGCGGCGCGGAACTGCAATTGGATCTCACCACGCGCGAGGTGATGGTGCAGGGCGAGCGAGCGCAACTGTCGGCGCGCGAATTCGCGTTGCTGCATGCCTTGCTGGAGCGCCCTGGCGCGATTCTTTCTCGCGACCAGCTCGAAAGCCGCATCTACGGCTGGGGCGAAGAAGTGAGCAGCAATGCGGTGGACGTGTTGATCCACGGCATGCGCCGCAAGCTCGGCGCCGAGAGCATCCGTAACGTGCGCGGCCTGGGCTGGCGCATCGCGGCCGGCGCGCAACTGCAGATGCAGGCGCAAGGGGCCGACGCATCATGATCAATTTCCCAAGCGCGCCGATGCCGGCTGGCCTAGCCGACGATTGCGGGCAGCGCTCGCACTCGCACTCGCGCTTCCATGTGTTCCCGCACGGGCGCATGTGCTCGATGAAGCGGGTGCTGCTGATGTGGCTCGTGCCCCTGTTCCTCCTCGTGGGCGCGGCCTCGGCGGCGTTCTCTTACTGGAGCTACAGCACCATGGTGCGGGAGTTCATGGACAGCCAGATGGAGCAACTGGGCGACTCGATCGCCATCCAGCCAGGCCACCTGACTCCGCCCACTCCGACGGCGGAGCGCGTGAACAAATGGGGCGCTTATGTCGTGCAGGTGTATGGCGCCGACGGCAGGCTGCAAATGTCTTCCTGGCCCGAGCTCGCCGGCAACGCGCAGCAGCGGTCCGGTTTCAACGACATTCGCGTCGACGGCAAGAGCTGGCGCGTCTACACCACCGAGCCGGCTGACCATGCGGGACGCCAGGTGCAAATCTACCAAAGCGGAATGTTTCGCGCCAAACTTGCGGCCGAGCGCGCTGGCGCCGCGCTGGCGCCCGTGATGATCCTGCTGCCGCTCGCCATCTTCATCCTGTGGGGTGTATCGGGCGCGATGTCGCGCGCAGTGCAGGATATTGGCCGGCAAGCGGCTTCGCAGGACATCAACACCATTGCCGAACTCCCGCTCGATCGCGTGCCCTACGAGATCCGGCCGCTTGTGGGCTCATTCAACACACTGTTGACCCGCCTGCGCGATGCGTTCGACGCCAAGCGCCGCTTCGTGCAAGACGCCGCGCACGAATTGCGCACACCGCTCACCGCCCTGTCGCTCCAATTAGAGAACCTGCGTCGCGATTTGCCGCAAGAAGCCTGTCAGCAAAGCTTTGCCCAGCTCGAAGGCGGCGTCGGGCGCGCAGCGCGTCTGGTGGACCAGCTGCTGAAGATGACGCGGCAAGAGGCGGACTCGCCCGAGGCGCACATCAATGTGGACCTGCATGCGCACGTGCGCGAGAGCATCGGCGCACTGATCGCGCTGGCCGACCAGCGCAACATCGATTTGGGCGTGACCGGCGAACCTGCGGTTCCCGCGGCCGTGCTGCGGTGCGTGCCGGGCGACCTGCGTAGCGTGCTGGACAACCTGATCGAGAACGCGTTGCGCTACACCCCAGAGGGCGGCGTCGTAGACGTACGACTGGTTAGCCATGGCGCGAGGCCCACCATCGAGGTGGTCGACACCGGCCCCGGCATTCCCGAGGAGTTGATGCCTCGGGTGTTTGACCGCTTCTATCGCGTGCCTGGCACCGACGCACGCGGTAGCGGCCTTGGGCTGGCCATTGCGCAAGCCGCCGCGCAGCGCTGCGGCATGCGCATCGTGCTGCGCAACCGCAAAGACCGCAGCGGCCTGGTCGCACGCGTCGAGTTCGCGTAACTACAGCGGCCTTGGCACTGGGTTGCGGATGGAGTCCGCAATGACAGCTTCCTAATTTCCGTCTAACGAATCTCTAAGCGTCAGCTAAATCGCGGCTCCTACAGTGAGGTCACTCCAACCACTCACTGAAAGGTCCTGCCATGAATTCCAAAGCCATCATTGCCGTCGCCGCGTTCGCCGCGTTCGCCGCGTTTGCCGGCACCGCCGCTCGCGCTGACGACATCACCATCGACAACACGCCGTTTCACTCGACGCGCACCCGCGCCGAAGTGCAGGCCGAACTGGCGCAGTACCAAAAAGCCGGCGTGAACCCCTGGTCCACCCGCTACAACCCGCTGGCGCAATTCAAGTCCGGCACGACGCGCGATGAAGTTGTCGCCGAGTACAAGGCCGATCGCGACGCCGTCGCGGCCATCAACGGCGAGGACAGCGGATCCGCCTACTTCGCGCAAATTCGCCCCGCACAACGCCTCCGCGCCACGCTGGCCGGCACGCCTGTTGGCGGCCAATAAACCCGCGGCGCTGCTAATTCCCAGCTAAGCAAACACTAAGAGTGAGCTAAATAGCGGCGCCTACATTTCATTCACGGTTGATGCCTGACCTTCAAGACACCAGACGACAACCGAAAAAGCAAACTTGTTCTTCACTCACGGAAAGGTCCTCATCATGAACTCCAAAGCCATCCTCGCCATCGCCGCTTTCGCTGCTGTCGCTTCCACCGGTGTCCGCGCCGACGAAGCCGATGCCTCGCAATACGCTGTGCAATTTCAAGGCAGCCGCACACGCGCCGAAGTGCAAGCCGAAGCTGCGACGGTCGCGAAAACCCGCAGCACGGAGCCGGCCGGCTCACGCGTGGCCGCGCCCTTCAAATCGAACGTGGACGTCGGTACCGTGCGCGCGCAAACCGTCGAAGCCGTGCGCCTTGGTTTGATCTCGCACGGCGA
>JBKJTX010000197.1:0-5740 GCA_046590315.1 Ramlibacter sp.
CTCGCACAAAGGGCAGCCCGTCACCGTCATACCAAGACGCGCTCGATACCGCCGTGATTGGCCGAATCGACATAAGTCTGCAACCAGTCTTTTCCCCAAATCTGGTTGGCCATTTCAACCACAATGTAATCAGCCTCAAGCAGACCGTTTTTCATGTCGTCCTGGTAACGCGACAGACCTTGCAGGCAGCTCGGGCAGCTGGTCAATATTTTGATGTTTTCTTTTGCGGCCTGAGATTTCTCACCGGCTACTAAACCACCAGAGTTGCTTTTGAAATTCACCATCAGCTCACGCAAGGCGACCTCGCCTTTTTGCAACTCTTCTTCTTTTCTGAAGCGCACCTGGGTCGCTATGTCCGGCCGGGTCACGCCTAGCGTGCCGGATTCACCGCAGCAACGCTCGTTCTTGATCACATTGTCACCAAGCAGCGCCTTGACAGTTTTCATCGGCTCCTGCAACTTCATGGGGCTATGGCAGGGGTCGTGGAACAAGTAGCCGTTGCCATTGCCATTCTCAGGCCGCAGCGTGATCCCTTTTTCCAGCAAATACTCGTGAATATCAATGATGCGGCTACCGGGGAAGATTTTGTCAAACTCATAGCCCTGCAACTGGTCGTAGCAGGTGCCGCAAGAGACCACCACCGTCTTGATATCGAGGTAGTTGAGCGTGTTGGCTACCCGGTGGAACAGGACCCGGTTGTCGGTGATGATCTTTTCAGCCTTGTCGAACTGGCCCGAGCCGCGCTGTGGGTAGCCGCAGCACAGGTAACCCGGCGGCAGCACGGTCTGCACGCCGGCGTGCCAGAGCATGGCCTGCGTTGCGAGGCCCACCTGCGAGAAGAGGCGCTCAGAGCCGCAACCGGGAAAGTAGAAGACCGCTTCGGTCTCCGACGTTGTCGATTTCGGGTTGCGAATGATCGGTACGTAGTCCTTGTCTTCGATGTCCAACAGCGCGCGCGCCGTCTTCTTCGGCAGCCCGCCAGGCAACTTCTTGTTGATGAAGTGGACGATTTGTTCCTTGATAGGCGCCGAGCCGCCATCGGTTGACGGCGGCCGGGTTACCTGCATGCGGGCCAGGCCGCGCAGCAGGTTATTGGCCAGCCGCTGCACCTTGAAGCCAATATCGACCATCACCGTGCGGATCAACTTGATGGTCTCGGGATTGGTGGCGTTCAGCATCAGCATCGCCGCGGCGTTGCCGGGCCGGAAGCTCTTTTGCCCCATCTTGCGCAGCAGATTGCGCATGTTCATCGACACATCGCCAAAGTCGATCTTTACCGGGCACGGCGACTCGCACTTGTGGCAGACGGTGCAGTGATCGGCGACGTCTTCAAACTCTTCCCAGTGCTTGATCGACACCCCGCGGCGGGTCTGCTCCTCATAAAGGAATGCTTCAACCAGCAGGGAGGTGGCCAGAATCTTGTTGCGCGGGCTGTACAGCAGGTTGGCGCGCGGCACGTGGGTGGCGCACACAGGTTTGCATTTGCCGCAGCGCAGGCAATCCTTGATCGACTCGCTGATGGCGCCGATATCGGATTGCTGCATGATGAGCGACTCGTGCCCCATCAGCCCGAAGCTGGGCGTGTAGGCGTTGGTCAGGTCGGCGTACATGATGCCGCTTGCGGGAGAGGGCGGGGGTGAGGGCCGCCGCAGCAGCTTGCCTTTGTTGAAGCGGCCTTCCGGATCGACTCGCAGTTTGTAGTCGGCAAAGGGCTTCAGTTCTTCGTCGGTCAGGAACTCCAGCTTGGTGATGCCGATGCCGTGCTCGCCCGAGATCACACCGTTGAGCGAACGCGCCAGGGCCATGATGCGCTTCACGGCCGCATGCGCGGACTGCAGCATCTCGTAATCGTCGCTGTTGACCGGAATGTTGCTGTGCACGTTGCCGTCGCCGGCGTGCATGTGCAACGCTACCCAGACGCGGCCCTTGAGCACGCGCTTGTGGATGGCATTGCATTCCGCCAGGATCGGCGCGAAAGGCTGGCCGGAAAAGATGTTCTGCAGCGGCGCACGAATCTGGGTCTTCCAGCTGGCGCGCAGGCTGTGGTCCTGCAGCTGCGGGAACAGGCTCTCGACATCTGTGAGCCAGCCTTGCCACTGCTCGCGCACCTCGCGCACCAGCGCCAGCGCCTGGGCCACGCGGTCTTCCAGCAATTCCGCTGACGGGATTTCGCTCGCGTCGTCCTGTTTGCCCAACGGCAAGTTGCCGCGGCTGAAGAACGCTTCCAGCTCGTCGGCCAGCTCGATCTTGTTGGCGAGCGACAGCTCGATGTTGATGCGCTCGATGCCGTCGGTGTATTCGGCCATCCGCGGCAGCGGGATCACCACGTCTTCGTTGATCTTGAAGGCGTTGGTGTGCTTGCTGATGGCCGCCGTACGCTTGCGGTCCAGCCAGAATTTCTTGCGCGCCTCCGGGCTCACGGCGACGAACCCTTCGCCGCTGCGCGAGTTGGCGATTCGCACCACTTCAGACGTCACGCGGGCCACGTCGTCGGCGTTGTCGCCCGAGATGTCGCCGACCAGGACCATCTTCGGCAAGACGGCGCGTTTGGATTTTGTGGAATAGCCGACCGCCTTCAAATAGCGGTCGTCGAGGTGCTCGAGGCCCGCCAGCAATACGCCGGAGCGCTGCTGCTCGGCGAACATGAAGTCCTTGATCTCGACGATGCTGGGCACGGCGTCGCGCGCATTGCCGAAGAATTCCATGCACACAGTGCGCGTGTGCGATGGCATGCGGTGCACCACCCAGCGCGCGCTGGTGATGAGCCCATCGCAGCCTTCCTTCTGGATGCCCGGGAGACCCGACAGAAACTTGTCGGTGACGTCTTTTCCCAGTCCCTCTTTGCGGAAGGTGCGCCCCGGAATCGCGAGGCTTTCGGCGCGGATCAGCGTCTTGCCATCGGCCTCGAAATATTTCAGCTCGAAACTGGCCATCTCGGCGTCGTGAATCTTGCCGAAATTGTGGTCCAGGCGCGTAATTTCCAGCCACTGCGCCTGCGGCGTGACCATGCGCCAGGAAACCAGATTGTCGAGTGCCGTACCCCAGAGCACGGCCTTCTTGCCGCCCGCGTTCATCGCGATGTTGCCGCCGATGCAGGAAGCCTCGGCCGATGTCGGGTCAACTGCGAACACGAATCCCGCGCGTTCAGCCGCATCGGCCACGCGCTGCGTGACGACACCGGCTTCGGTCCAGACCGTGGGCTTGGGCTCGCCATGACCCGGAATGGCAATGAACTCCACTTCCGTCATCGCTTCGAGCTTCTCGGTGTTGATGACGGCGCTCTTCCAGGTCAGCGGGATCGCGCCGCCGGTGTAGCCGGTGCCGCCGCCGCGCGGAATGATGGTGAGGCCCAGCTCGATGCAGCCCTTCACCAGCCCCGCCATCTCGGCCTCGGTATCCGGTGTCAACACCACGAACGGGTATTCGACGCGCCAATCGGTGGCGTCCGTGACGTGCGACACACGCGACAGCCCGTCGAACTTGATGTTGTCCTTGGCGGTATAGCGGCGCAGCGCCCGTTGCGTGCGCTTGCGCAGCTCGGCCATGTCGCGAAAGCTCTCATCGAAACTGCGGACCGCGTCGCCGGCCGCCTTGAGCAATTCGCCCACCAGGCCGTCGCGCTCCATGTCGGCGTCGGGCACACGCCGCTTCTCGACTTCGGCCAATCGGTGATGCAGTGCATCCACCAGCAAGCGCCTGCGCTTCGGGTTGTCGAGCAGGTCGTCTTGCAGGTAGGGATTGCGCTGCACTACCCAGATGTCGCCCAGCACCTCATAAAGCATGCGGGCGGAGCGGCCGGTGCGCCGTTCCTCGCGCAGGCGATTGAGCACCTCCCACGCCCGTGCGCCGAGCAGCCGGAGGGCGATCTCGCGGTCCGAGAACGAGGTGTAGTTGTACGGAATCTCGCGCAGCCGCGGCGCATCGCCGTCGGTTGCAGCAATAAGTTGGTTGATCGTCGTGGGGGCGTTCATTTGGCAAAAAACAGCTGTCAACTGGCCCTGGTAAATGTCAGCCAAATGAATGCAGCGCGGCTGAAGGGAGATGTTACCGCAGTGCAGCAAGACCCCTGGCCCCTATGGAAACCCCGCTTGTGACCCGACCGAGCGGTCAGTTAAATCGCCTGTCACAAGAACCTCGTAACCTTGGGACGGCCATGAGCCTTCCCAGCAGTCCCATCCAGGAGAACCCATGAAACTGAAACTTTCCACGGCGGCGCTCGCGCTTGCATTTGCCTTGCCGGTCCAGGCCCAAACCGAGATCCAGTGGTGGCATTCAATGGGCGGCGCCCTGGGCGAATGGGTCAACGACTTGGCCAACGAGTTCAACGCCGGCCAGAAGGACTTCAAGGTCGTGCCCACCTTCAAGGGCAGCTACGATGAGTCGATGACGGCGGCGATCGCCGCGTACCGTGCCGGCAATGCGCCCCACCTTCTTCAGGTCTTCGAAGTCGGCACCGCCACGATGATGGCTTCCAAGGGCGCGATCATCCCCGTGGGCGAAGTGATGAGCAAGGCTGGCCTCAAGTTCGACCCGACGGTGTATGTCCCGGCGGTTGCGGGCTACTACACCGCCCCCAATGGCCAGATGCTGAGCTTCCCGTTCAACAGCTCCACGCCCGTCTTTCACTACAACAAGGACGCGTTCAAGGCCGCAGGCCTGGACCCGGAGAAGCCGCCGACGACCTGGCCGGAAGTGGCGCTTGCCGCTGCCAAGCTCAAGGCCTCCGGCCACAAGTGCCCGTTCACCACGGCCTGGGTCAGCTGGACGCAGCTGGAAAGCTTCTCGGCCTGGCACAACGTGCTGTACGCGACCAAGAACAACGGCTTCGGCGGCCTCGACACGCGCCTTGCTTTCAACACCCCGCTGCACGTGCGCCACATCGAGAACCTGGCCAACATGGCCAAGGGCGGCCTGTTCGTCTACAAAGGCCGCAACAACGCCGCCGACGCGACCTTCGTGTCGGGCGAGTGCGCGATGGTGACGGGGTCGTCGGCGCTGGCCGGCAGCGTGAAGCGCAACGGTAAGTTCGGCTACGGCATCGGCACGCTGCCGTACTATCCGGACGTTCCCGGCGCGCCGCAGAACACCGTCATCGGCGGCGCCAGCCTGTGGGTGATGTCGGGCAAGAAGCCCGAAGAGTACAAGGGCATCGGCCAGTTCTTCAACTACCTGTCGCAACCGGAAGTGGCGGCCAAGAGTCACCAGCGCACCGGCTACCTGCCGGTCACCAAGGCCTCGTTCGACCTCACGGAGAAGTCCGGCTTCTACAAGCAGAACCCGGGCTACGACGTCTCGGTGAACCAGATGGTCCGCAAGACCACCGACAAGTCGCGCGGCGTGCGCCTGGGCAACTTCGTACAGATCCGCACCATCATCGACGAGGAACTCGAAGGCGTGTGGCGCGGTGCCAAGCAGCCAAAGGAAGCGCTGGACGAGGCGGTCAAGCGCGGCAACGAACAACTCGAACGGTTCCAGAAGGCAAATAAGGGCTGAGGCTCTCATTTGCCTGTGGCCGAACTGACGGCACCCCCTCCCCTGCCCTCCCCCGCCAAGCGGGTGAGGGTAGCCATTGCTGTGCCAACAACCACATAATCGCGAACCTATGGAGAAGAGGGTCCTTTTCAAATCCAGCTGGCTGCCTTGGGCGCTCATCGCGCCCCAAATGGCCGTCATCCTGGTGTTCTTCTTCTGGCCGGCGTGGCAGGCCCTGTACCAGAGCGTGCTGCAGCAGGACGCATTC
>JBKJTX010000430.1:0-3361 GCA_046590315.1 Ramlibacter sp.
GAGTAAACCACTTTCGCGTGGACGCGAACTTCGTCAGGCATACACCTGTTCGGCCCGCTTGACGAACGAATCGACCAGGTTGCCCGCGATTTTGTCGAACACCGGGCCCACCAGCGCGCGGAGGGCTGCGTTGTCAAAACCGTAGTGCAGCTCAAGTTCAACCTTGCACCCGCGTTGCTGATCGCCGCCCAGCGGAATGAACTTCCATTCGCCGTCGAGACGCGAGAACGGGCCATTGACCAGTTTCATAGTGACCGAACGGCCCGAGACGTGCTCATTGCGGGTCGTGAACGTTTGGCGAAGACCGCTCAAGGCAATGCCAATCTCCGCGGTCATGCTGTTTTCGTCGTGTGCGAGCACCGCCGCGTGGTCGCACCATGGCAAGAACTGCGGATAGCTGGCGACGTCGGTCACCAGTGCGAACATTTCGTCGGCGCTGAACCAGATGAGGACGGACTTGTGAACGGTTTTCATGGAGAATGCTTCGGCCCCGCAGCATTGTAGTTACAGCGGCAAGCCCCTTGCGGGTCAACAATTTTTAATAGCATGGCCAAGAAACCTGAAACCGCGAGCCGCATCGCCGACAACAAGAAAGCGGCCTACAACTACTTCTTCGAGGAGCGGTTCGAGGCGGGCATGGTGTTGCAGGGCTGGGAAGTAAAGGCCCTGCGCGAAGGGAAGGTTCAGCTCACCGATGGCTATGTGGTTGTCAAAGGCGGCGAACTCTTCGTCATCGGCTGCCAGATCAATCCGCTGAAGACAGCATCCACGCACGTCAATCCGGACGCGGTGCGAACCAAGAAGCTGCTGCTGCACAAGGAGGAAATCCGCCGGCTGATAGGCAAAGTCGAACAGAAGGGCTATACCTTGGTTCCCCTGAACCTGCATTGGAAGGCCGGTAAGGTGAAGTGCGAGATCGCCCTCGCCAAAGGCAAGGCCGAGCACGACAAGCGCGACACGATCAAGGACCGCGAAGGCAAGCGCGAAGTCGAACGCGCGATGAAAAGCCGCAGTCGCTGAGGTCTCACGCCAAGTCGCGCAGCGGATGCGCGTGTGCCGGCCAAGGGCTGGCAAAGAAGGCTTGCACCATCTCCGGCGTGACGTCCTCGATCCGCGCGGGGTTCCACTTGGGGCTGCCGTCCTTGTCTACGGCGAGCGCGCGAATGCCTTCCATCGTTTCGCTTTCGGCACCCGGGCGCAGGTGGAAGCAGTGGCGAACCATACCGCGCTCCATTCGCAAGTCGTCGGCCAGTGCCATGTCGCGCCCCCGCCGCACCTGTTCCAGTGCCACGTGCAGCATGAGCGGCGAGCGCTTGCGCAGCGCGGCGGCGGTTTCCCTGGCCCAGGGCGACGAATCTGCTTCGAGCGCGTTGACAATTTCCAGCACCCCGGAATGCCCGAAGAAGTGGTCTATCAGGCCCCGGTCCGCCGTGAGGCTGCTCTGCGTGTCCGACGCAGTGGTAGCCGCCGCGGTCGCGTCCAGCCCTTCACCGGCTGCGAGGTCATCCCAAAGCGAAGCCAGCTGTGACGACGGGACTTGCCTGTCCGCCAATCCAGCGGCCAGTGCGTCCTGACCCGTCATGACCTGCCCGGTCAGTGCAAGGTATTCGCCGATGCGCCCTGGGCAGCGCCCGAGGAAAAAGCCGCCGCCGACGTCCGGGAAAAGCCCGATGTTGGTTTCAGGCATGGCCATCTTCGTGCGCTCGGTGACGATACGACAGCCAGGGCCCTGCCGGGCGTGCCCGGATATCCCCATTCCGCCCCCCATCACGATGCCGTCCAGGAAAGCCACGTAGGGCTTGGGGTAGGAATTGACCAGGTGATTGAGGCTGTATTCCGCGGTGAAGAAGTCTTCCAGCTGAGGATCGCCATCCAGCGCTGCTTGGTGGAAGAAGCGTATGTCGCCGCCGGCGCAGAAGGCTCCAAATGCGCCTTCCTTGCCCATGCCGCGGATCGCCACAGTGTGGACCGATGCGTCGTCGCGCCACGCCACCAGCGTCGCCATGAGGCAGCGAATCATGTCCAGCGACAATGCGTTCAGCGCCTTCGGGCGGTTGAGCGTGATCCGGCCCACGCCGCCCTTCACTTCTGTGACGACTTCATTCATACCCGCGCTGCCTCCAACCTACCAGTTCATTCACGATCAAGGCGCCGATGACCAGTGCGCCGCCCGCCAGCACCGATGCGCTCGGTACTTCATCGGCACCGACCCAGGCCAGAAGAATGCCGAAGATCACTTCCAACAGAGCCAGCAGGGCGATCTCTGGTGCCTTTAGAACGCGCGCGCAGATAACTGCCAGCGCACACGGGATCGCCAGCTGCACCAGCCCCAGGATGGCGAGCAACCCGACGTCATGCGCCGACGCCTCGAGCGGGATCGCCAGCGGTAGTGTCGCCATTGACGAAATCACCGCGCCAACGAGCACCGAAGGAACGAAATCGACGTTCTGCCCCTTGGCGCTGGAACGCTGTGTCACCGTCCAGTTCACGGCGCCGGCCAAAGGAACGCAAAGCGCGACCAGCGTACCCGCGATGCTTGCATCCGCGACCTGCGCGCCGTACATGTAGCCGATACCCGCGCCGGCCACCACGATCGCAGCCCAAGTGCGTCCCGGGATGCGATGGCCGATGAAAGCGCGTGCCAGCAAGGCCGTTAGGAATGGGCCGACCGCCATGGTGACCAGCACGTTCGCCACGCTCGTCAGCGACAAGGCCACCATGAAGGCGGTGAACATCACGCTCCAGCAGACGCCCGAAACCCAAAACGCCGCATTGCCTTTGCGGATCTTCGCGAACACGTCGCGGCCCTCGAAGAAGGGAAGTATCACCAGCAGCGAGAGCACGGTGAAGAAGCTGCGCCAGAAAGTGATTTCGAAACTGCGCGCGTGTTCGAGATGGCGCGTAATCACCCCGGCGATCGACCACATCAGGGTCACCGCCACCATCAGGAAGACAGCCCTGGTGTGGGTGAGCTTCATCCCGCCACGGTTTCGCGCGAAGCGCGCTTGCGGTCATGCTCTTTCAGGTGACGCTTGCGCAGGCGCACGCTCTTCGGAGTGATTTCCACCAACTCGTCGTCCTCAATGAATTCGACCGCGTACTCCAGCGTCAGCTGGATCGGCGGCGTAATCTTGATCGCGTCTTCCTTGCCGCTGACGCGGAAGTTGGTCAGCTGCTTGGTGCGGGTGGCGTTGACGACCAGGTCGTTGTCGCGGTTGTGGATGCCGACGATCATGCCCTCGTAGACCGGGTCGTTGGGGCGCACGAACATACGGCCACGGTCATCCAGCTTGCCCAGGGCATAAGTGAAGATTTCGCCGTCGTCCATCGAGATCAGAACGCCGTTCTTGCGGCTGGCGAT
>JBKJTX010000025.1:0-2681 GCA_046590315.1 Ramlibacter sp.
GGGCGATTTCCGAGTCCGTCAGCGGCTTGGCGATCATGTTCATGACCTCGCTCTGGCGCTTTCCGCTGCGGTAATTCTTCAACTGTTCGCTCAGGTAGATGGCCTGCTGACCAGCCAGGTGCGGCGCGTTCGGCAGGGTGGCCACACCGTTGGGGCCGTGGCAAAGGGCGCAGGCCGCATCTGCTTTGAGTCGACCTTGCGACACGTCGTCGGCAAGACTGTGAAACGTTGTTCCCAACAAAATCAATAAAACCAGGCTCTTCATGTTGAATCCGTAGAAATGAATCGGGGCCCCACCAGGGGCCCCGCTCTGAACCAAGGCACAGGCGTCTCGCCCGCACCTCACCCAGATTTAGTTGCCGGTGTAGCTGATGCGGTAGATCGCGCCAGCGTAGTCGTCCGACACCAGGATCGAGCCGTCGGGCAGACTGGCCACATCCACCGGGCGAGCCAATGCACGTCCCGTGACCTTGTCCAGGAAACCGTCAGCGAACACTTCAGACGGGCCTGCATTGCCATCGGCCTTGATCGGCACGAAATTGATCAGGTAGCCGCTGGGTGTGCTGCGGTTCCACGAACCGTGAGACGCCACGAACAGACCGTTCTGGTACTTCGCCGGGAATGCCTTGCCCGTGTAGTGCGTCAGGCCGAGTTGTGCCTGGTGCGCGGGGAACTCCACTTGCGGGTAGACCGCTCCTGCCGGCTCCTTCATGTCCTTCAGGTCCGTTGCCGCAGCGGAGCCTGCCACCTTGAACTTCCCGTTGTAGTACGGGAAGCCGAAGTGTTCGCCCGCCTTCGTGAGTTTGTTCAGCTCGCCCGGCGGGATTTCGTCACCCAGGCCATCGACCTGGTTGTCGGTGGTCCAGATGTCGCCCTTCGGCCCGATGGTGATGCCGGCAGGGTTGCGCATGCCTTTGGAGTACACCGTGCGTCCGGTGCCGTCCAGGCCGTTGAAGCGCAACACGCCACCGATACCCAGCTGTTCATACAGCGCGACTTTGTCGACTGGCTGGACGTTGTACGGCTGACCCATCGTGACAAAGATCTTGCCGTCCTTGTCGACCTTGCAGACCCGCCCGGTGTGGTTGAAAGATTGCTCTTCCACGGGGATCAACTTGCCTTCAGGAACGATGACGCCGACGGCGACGTCCGGACCTTCGTAGAAATACTCGGCAGCCGGGAAGTGCATGAGCCGGTTCGACTCGGCAACGACCAGGAAACCGTCCTTGGTGAAGCAAACGCCGTTCGGGTTGCTGAACTTGATCGACGGTGCGAAGGCCTTGACCTCGGTGGCCGAATCCCCGTTGTTGCGGTTGGTCACGGCCCAGACCGTGGTCTTGCGCGTGCCGACAAACAGCATGTTGGTGGACGGGGCGACCGCCATGTAGCGCGCGTCAGGCACCACGGCGTACAGGTCAATCTTGAATCCGTCCGGCAGCTTGACCTTCTTCAGGTTGGCACGGATCGCGTCCGCGTTCTTGCCTTCCTGCGGGATGGACGGGAGCGTCATGCTCGTGGCGGTATTGCCCATGCGCTGGAGCGTCGCCAGATTGGCGGCGGAGGCGGGGTCCTGTGCATAGGCGGCCGTCGCACCCAATGTTGCAACCGCGAGCGCGAGAGAAGTCAGCTTGATCTGTTTCACGATTTTCCTTTTCGTATCTCTTGTAGGCAGGGGTAGGGCGAACTTGATGTTCAACTTGGAGGCTCACGGCCAAGTGGCTGCGGTGGTCGCTTCCGAAGCGGGCCGAGCAACGAAGGAACGCTGTGGCAGTGCATGACCGCCTTCGAGTTCCCGACCGAGCCGGGCCTATCGCCCACTTCGATGCCGCCTCCGTGATCACGGTGGCGGTTGGTTGCAATCTGGGACTATGCCGTAGTAATTTCTGTCCATGAATCAGGTTCTTCCCGACTTGCACAGGGCGTTGCGAGCACGTGCGATTCAAACCCGATTCAGCTCGGCGGCACGATCGGCGAGAGCCAGGTATGGCGCTACAGTGAACGCATGTGCACGCGCTACGTTTCACCCGAGGCCGGCGCCATCGAGCGGGCCTGGCACATCGGGCGTCACAACCCTTGGCGCGGCGTGCAACGCGAGGTGTTTCCGAGCTACGACGCGCCATTCATTCGCGCCGAGCGAGATTCGACCGGCGCGCAGCGCGAACTGGTGGTCGGCCAGTGGAACCTGATCCCGTGGTTCGCCAAGGAGCGCAAGCTGAAGTTCCCGACGTGCAACGCGCGCTCTGAGGAACTGGCTGCGAAGGTCAGCTACAAGCACCCCTGGGCGCGCGGCCAACGTTGCATCATCCCCGCAGTCTGTTTCTACGAGCCGAACTGGGAGACCGGGAAGCACATGCCCTGGCGCTTCAACCGTGCGGACGGCGGGCTGTGGGGTTTGGCCGGCCTCTGGAGCACCTGGACAGACAAGGCCACGGGCGAGATCGTCGAGAGCTTCACCATGCTCACGCTGAACGCGGACGCGCACGCGCTGATGAGCCGCATGCACCGGCCCGATCCGAAGCGACCGCCGCAGCTTCAGGACAAGCGCAGCGTGGTGCCGATCGGGTTGGAGGACGTGGACGCGTGGCTGTTCGGTACACCGACCGAGGCGCAAGCCCTGCTGAGGCTGGCGGCGCCGGAAGTCTTCGACGCGGCGCCGGCGGGGTGATTCTCGCGAAATGATT
>JBKJTX010000508.1:0-8455 GCA_046590315.1 Ramlibacter sp.
GGCTGCAGTCGATGGCGGTGACCGAGCCGGACGCTGGAACCGACACCACGCAGATCCGCACCAGCGCGGTGTTGAAAAAATCCAAGTCCGGTGACCGCTACGTGGTCAATGGGCAAAAGGTGTGGATCTCTCGCGTGCAGCATTCCGACGGCATGATTTTGCTGGCACGCACCACGCCGCTGGCCGAGGTCAAGCGCAAGACCGAGGGGCTGACGATTTTTATGGTCAACGTGCACAACGCGCTGGGCCAGGGCATGACTGTCAAGCCGATCCGCAACATGGTGAACCACGAAACCAACGAGCTTTTCTTTGACAAGCTCGAAGTACCGGCCGAACAGCTGATCGGCGAGGAGGGCAGGGGGTTCGAGTACATCCTCGATGGGCTGAACGCCGAGCGCGCATTGATCGCCGCCGAATGCATCGGCGACGCCTACTGGTTCATCGACAAGGCCCGCCGTTATGCGGCGGACCGCATCGTCTTCAATCGTCCCATCGGGAAGAACCAGGGGGTGCAGTTTCCGCTGGCCCAGGCTTACATCGAAACCGAGGCGGCGAACCTGATGCGCTTTCGCGCGTGTGACTTGTTCGATGCGCATGAAGCCTGCGGTGCCGAGGCGAACATGGCGAAATACCTCGCTGCCAAGGCGTCGTGGGAAGCCGGCGAGGCTTGCCTGCAAACGCACGGCGGCTATGGTTTTGCGGCGGAGTACGACGTTGAGCGCAAGTTCAGGGAGACGCGCCTGTACCAGGTCGCGCCGATTTCGACGAATCTGATCTTTTCGTACGTTGCGGAGCACGTCTTGGGGTTGCCACGATCGTTCTAGCTGACCAGGACGTGTTCTGTATCGCGGTCTAAAGCGGCAGCCCCACATAGTTCTCCGCCAGCGCCGTCGACGCGGCCTGCGACCCGACCAGGTAGTCGAGTTCGGCCTCTTGTAGCTTCTGACCAAAGTCTCCCGTCTCAGGAAACTTGTGCATGAGCGAAGTGAACCACCACGAAAAGCGCTCGGCCTTCCACACGCGGCGCAGACATCGCTCCGAGTAATGGCTCAGGCCGACATCGCTTTTCTCGCAGTAGTGCTCGATCAGCGCGCCAGAAAGGTACTTCACGTCAGAGGCCGCCAGGTTCAAGCCTTTGGCCCCGGTGGGCGGAACAATGTGTGCGGCGTCACCGGCCAGAAGCAGCTGGCCAAAGCGCATGGGCTCGGCCACGAAGCTGCGCAACGGGGCAATGCTTTTCTCCAGCGACGGGCCCGTCACCAACCGTTCACGCGCATCTGGGTCCAGGCGCAGCCGCAGCTCGTCCCAGAACGCAGCGTCTGACCAGTTCTCGGCTTTCTCCTGCGACCGCACTTGCACGTAGTAGCGGCTGCGCGTGGCGCTGCGCATGGAACACAGGGCAAAGCCGCGCGCGGTATTGGCGTAGATCAGCTCGTGCGACACAGGCGGCACGTCGGCGAGGATGCCGAGCCAACCGAAGGGATAGACCTTCTCGTAGGCGGTCAGAGCGCCGGCCGGCACGCTCGCGCGGCTTACGCCGTGGTAGCCGTCGCAACCGGCGATGAAATCGCACGCCATCTCGTGCGACTGCCCGTCCTTTACATAGCGCACCAGGGGCCGAGCAGATTCGAAGTCGTGCAGTGTCACGCTGTCGCCCACGTCATAGATCGTTTGCTGGCCCTGGGCGGCGCGCGCGTCCATGAGGTCGTGCGTCACCTCGGTCTGGCCGTACACGGTCACCGTCTTTCCGCCGGTGAGGCCGCGTATGTCGATGCGATGCCGGGCGTTGTTGAAAAGCAGTTCGATCCCGCCGTGCACAAGGCCCTGCGCATGCATGCGCGTATCCACGCCGCACTCAGTGAGGAGGTCGCAAGTCACCTGTTCCAGCACACCGGCCCGGATGCGGCCGAGGACGTGGTCTGCGCTTTGACGTTCGATGATGACGTTGGTGATACCGGCCTTGTGCAAGAGCTGGCCCAGCAAAAGGCCCGAGGGGCCGCCACCGATGATTGCAACCTGGGTGCGCATGTAGGTCTCCTCAAGACCCAGCTTAGGTCGCGGCGGAGGCGCGCGCCATCAAGCCCGACGGATGCTGTGCGATGATCGGGCGCATTGCGCGATCATCGCGCACGCCTGGATCTGGCCAATGACCATCGCCAAAGCAGACTTCATCGAGGGTATGGCCAAAGGCATGGCCGTGCTGGAAAGCTTCGACACCGAGCGGCAGCGCCTGAATGCGACCTTGGCCGCGCAGCGCGCGGGCATCACCCGCGCGGCAGCACGTCGTCACTTGCTGACGCTCGCTCATTTGGGCTACCTCGAATCCGACGGCAGCTATTTTTGGCTGGCCCCCAAAGTGCTCCGGTTTTCGGGCAGTTATCTCGCCTCCGCCCGATTGCCGCGGCTCCTGCAGCCCACGCTCAACCGTTTGTCGGCGCAGACATCGGAGTCATTCTCGGCCGTGGTGCTGGACGGCGACCAGGTGGTGATCGTGGCGCGCGCCGGGTCCACCCGCGTGTTGGCGTATGGCCTGCACCTCGGAGCGCGCCTGCCAGCCCATGCCACTTCGACCGGGCGGGTGTTGCTGGCTGCGAAGTCTGGGGCCGAATTCAATGCATGGATGAAGGGGCGCGAACTGGCTCGGCTGACCGCCCACACGACGACTGAACCGCGCCAATTTCGCAAACTGATTGCCGAAGTCAGGGCGCAGGACTTCTGTGTGGCGAGTGAAGAGCATGAACTTGCGGTGCACGCCTTGGCGGTGCCGCTCCGAAGCTTGCAAGGGCGTACTGTGGCAGCCCTCAATGTCGTGGCGGCGCCCGGGCGGCTGGATGTGCGCCAAATGCAGCGCGGCCTGTTGCCTCTCTTAGTGGAAGCCGCGAGGGAGTTACGTCCTTTGCTTTAGGGACGTTCTGAACCATTCAGTCCTTTAAAATTCAATGCGCCAAAATGACGCCCAAACTGAACAGGTAAGTCATGAACTGGTTTGACAACACGCCTCGCCGGGTTTTCGCGTTTGTGAGCGCGGTCTGCGTGGCCATGCTGGCCTTTGGCCTCTATCTGCAGCACGTGGTGGGTCTGGAGCCTTGTCCGATGTGCATCGTGCAACGCTATGCGTTGCTGCTGGTGGCGCTGGTCGCCGGCCTCTCGGCTTGCGCCGACGGGCGACGGGCGTGGCTGGCGGGCGCGGGCCTCATCGTCCTGCTTTCGGGCTTTGGCGCCTTCGTGGCGGCGCGGCAGAGCTGGTTGCAGTGGTATCCGCCCGAGGTCGCTTCGTGCGGCCGTGACTTCTACGGGATGATCGAAACCTTCCCGCTCAAGCGCGCCATTCCCATGATTTTTAAGGGCAGCGGCGATTGCACAAAAATTGACTGGACCCTTCTTGGCGGGTCGATCGCCAACTGGTCGTTCCTGTCGTTCTGTTTTTTTGCGGCGGTGGCGCTGGTGCTGTTGCTGCGGCATGCCCGCCGTCCGCCCGGGCAGGGCGCCTCATACGCCTGAGATTGGTACCCCTGACTTTACTGGACGCCCAGCGCAAGTTCTCGTTGGGCGTCGTCCAGTAGCTCCCGCACTTCTTCGTCGGTGGCCTGCGGAAAATCTCGGTACCACTGGCCTACGGCACGGAAGGGCTCGGGCATGGCGGCGCAGACCAGGTTGCTCACTTCGCCGCGCAGCTGCCGGCAGGTTTCGCGTGCTCCCACCGGCACGGCCACCACAATTTCGGCGGGTTGCTGCAGGCGGATGGCGGCGATCGCGGCGCGCACGGTGGAGCCGGTGGCCAGACCGTCGTCAACCACGATAACCCGTCGTCCCCGGATGGCGACGCGGGGATGCGCACCGCGGTAGAGCGCCTCGCGCCGCGCCAGTTCGGCCTGCTCGCGTTCGACGACGGCTTTCATGGCTCTGGGCGTTACGCGCACTCTGGGCAGCGCGTTCATGATTTGCACGCCCCCGCTCGCGATTGCGCCCATCGCGTATTCTTCCTGGCCAGGAAAGCCCAGCTTTCGCACAACGAAAACGTCAAGTGGAGCTTGAAGCGCATGCGCGACCTCAAAGCCAACGGCGACCCCGCCGCGCGGTAATGCAAGAATCAGCAGCCTGTCATGTCCACGATACGACGCCAGGCGCTCGGCCAGTACCCGGCCGGCGTGACGCCGGTCTTGATAGGGAAGCTCGGCTTCGTCCATTGCCGTGTCGCCCTCAGGCCGCATGCTCCGCATGCGCCAGGTGCCGGGCAAACCAGGAGGCTGCGGCTTCGGACACCTGGTCCAAGGCGCCCGCCTCCTCGAACAGATGGCCCGCGCCTGGGATCACGATCATTGCTTTGTGGCATTGCAGCCTGCCCAGCGCTTGCTGATTGACATCGACCACGGTTTTGTCAGCGCCCCCCGCGATCAGCAGCGTGGGCGCGGTCACCGCGGCCAGGGCGGCGGGACCGGCGAGGTCGGGACGGCCTCCACGCGAGACCACAGCTCCAATACGCTCGCCAAGCCGAGCGGCTGCAATCAGCGCGGCAGCGCTGCCCGTGCTGGCGCCAAAGTAGCCGATAGGCACATGACGCAGTTCAGGCAGCGATGAAGCCCACTCGGTGGCGTCCTGCATGCGACGGGTGAGCAGGGGGATGTCGAAACGATGCTTGCGGGTGCGCGCGTCCGCCTCATCTTCCTGTGCCGTGAGCAAATCGAAGAGAAGCGTCGCAAGGCCTGCCTGCTGTAGCCTCACTGCCACTTGCCGATTGCGGGCGCTGTGACGCCCACTGCCGCTGCCATGCGCAAACAAGACCACGCCGCCGAAATTCTGGGGCAGGGATAGGTCGCCGTAGAGCCGTGCCTGGTCGGCGGAAATACGGATCTCGCGCACGGAGGTGGGGTGAGGGTTGTTCATATATCTCAGCAGCCTAAATTAGGCGCTAAAACGCGTCCGCGCTGTCGGACCGCTCCGCTTCTATTGTAGGAACCTGCTCTCGGCGCTGTAGCAACTCAGGTGTTGGCGCGGCGGTGGCTCAGCGGCGCTTCACACCAGCTTCTTGACGAACACCATGCTCTTGCGGTCCCAGTTGTACTTGCGCTTGCGCGCCTCGGGCAGCCACTCGGCATCGACCTGCACGAAGCCGCGCTTCAGGAACCAGTGCATCGTGCGCGTGGTGAGCACGAAGATGCTTTCGATGCCCATGGCGCGGGCGCGCTGCTCAATACGTTTCAGGATTTTCTCGCCATCGCCCTGGCCCTGGCTTTGCGGGGAGACGGTGAGAGCCGCCATTTCGCCTGTCTTGGCTTCCGGATACGGATACAGCGCCGCGCAGGCGAAGATCACGCTGTCGTGTTCGATGATGGTGTAGTTGGCAACGTCGCGTTCGATCTCCGTGCGGCCGCGCTTCACCAGCGTGCCGTCCTTTTCAAAGGGCTCGATCAACTGAAGGATGCCGCCCACGTCATCGGCCGTTGCCTCGCGCAGGCTTTCCAGTTTTTCGTCGATGACCATCGTGCCGATGCCGTCGTGCACATAAACCTCGAGCAGCAGCGAGCCATCGGTCGCGAAGGGGATGATGTGGCTGCGTTCCACGCCGGCTTTGCAGGCCTTGACGCAGTGCTGGAGATAAAACGCGGTGTCGGTCGGCTGCTGGGCGCCCGGCAAGCCGGCCAGCAACTCTTCGGCGGCCGCCAGCGGCAACTCGGTGTCGATGGGGTTGTCATCGCCATCCGGCTCCAGCGGCTTCACCCGTACACCGGGGATTTCCGCCAGAAAGATCAACTTGTCCGCCTGCAGCGCAATGGCCACGCTGGTCGCGACTTCTTCCATCGTCAGGTTGAACGCCTCGCCGGTGGGCGAAAAGCCGAAAGGCGAAAGCAGCACCATGGCGCCCAGGTCGAGCGTGCGCATGATGCCACCTACATCAACCTTGCGCACCAAACCCGAGTGCTGGAAGTCGACGCCGTCCAGCACTCCAACGGGCCGCGCCGTGATGAAGTTGCCGGAGATCACGCGCACGGTGGAGCCCGCCATCGGTGTGTTGGGCAGGCCCTGGCTGAATGCGGCCTCGATTTCGTAGCGCAATTGTCCGGCCGCTTCCTGAGCGCAATCGAGCGCCACCTCGTCGGTGATGCGCATGCCGTGCGAATACCTGGCCGCGTGGCCCTTGGCGCGCAGCTGCTCGTTGACCTGGGGCCGAAAGCCGTGCACCAGCACCACCTTGACCCCCATGCTCTGGATCAGCGCCAGGTCCTGCGCGATGTGATGCAGCTTGCCCGCGGCGATGGCCTCGCCCGCTATCCCCACCACAAAGGTCTTGCCCCGGTGCATGTGGATATAGGGCGCTACCGAGCGAAACCAGGGCACGAAGGTGAAATTGAAGACGGTGGACATGGGGTGAGGGCGCGACGTGCGGAAAGTGTAAAGGATCGCTTGGTGTGGCTCCCTTGCCATGAGCCGCCCCGCCCGGTATCGTGACGGTCCATGGACATTGTGGCGGCAGGATTCTGGGGCGCATTCTTCGGCACGGCCGTGTTGATGCTCGTTGGGGCCGTCGCGGCCTGGGCCCGCTCTCTGCAGCGAGTGGCCCTCAACGCAGCCCTTGCAGCGGTGAGTTCCATACTGCTGGCCGTGATTTATCTCGGCCTTTTACCTGTGCCGCACCCGGATTTCGTGCCGCGGATGGTCGCCCACGTCTTCATCATTTTCGGAGCCCTGCTGTGCATGATGTTGATGGGTATGCTCGGGTTGTTGCGTGAGCCCGGCGCGGCGCGGCGGTGGCGCAACCGGCTGGCCACATCGGGTGTTGGCGTGCTCGTACTGGGCTGGTTGGTGCCCGCCGGTGATGCGCTGATCCTCAGCTCGCTCGTTGGTTTTTCGATCGGCATCGCCTTGATCGTGATTTCCTTCCGGCGCGCCCGCAATGGCTACCGTCTCGCGTGGCTGGCGGTCGTCGGGGCTGCCTCGCTGCTCACGGCACTGGCAGGGCTCACGTGGATCGCTGTCGCGGGTCGCCCGGTCCATCCTGCCGTGCACGCGGCCAGCGCACTGGCGGGGATGGCCTACCTGACGTCCTTGGCCACGGCACTGTGGATCCGCTACACGTACCTCGTCGAGCTGCGCGAGATCGTGACCCACGGACCGACGTACGACCCGATCACCCGCATGCGCAAACATGCCGAGACGGGTCAGATGGTGGGACTCGCCTTCTTCAACGAGGACCGCGACGACAGCCGGCCGGTCGGCGTGATTGCCATCTCGATCAGCAACCTCCTGCCGCTGGGTGAACTGCATGGCCAGACCGCAGTCAACCACGGCCTCTTCGTCTGCGCAAGCCGCCTGCGGCGCTGCGTGCCCGGCGACATCCAGATGGGTCGGCTTGGTGAAGACGGCTTTCTCTTGCTGGTGCGCAATGGCTGCCATGTCGAGCGCCTGGTGGAGATCGGGCAACGTGTGGCCGAGCGGCTGGCACGTCCGGTGGTCCTTAGCACCGGTGCGCAACCGGCCGACCTCGAGGCTGCACAAGCGCATTGGGTCGCACAAGTGGGGGTCGGGGTCGTGGCGACAACGGCGCGCGAACGGCCTTCGGTCGCCGTGTTCGGTGCGCGAGCCTTGTCGCGGGCCGCCTTGAGCTATGCCAGCCGTGTGGCGTGGCATGACAGCGCGACCGGTCAAGTCGCCGAGGCGCTGCTGCCCGTGGCCCGAGCCTGACGCGCTGCCGCCGGCCCGCGATAATCGGCGGCTTTGGCCCGCGCTGTCTTGACGTCCCTTCGCATTACCTTTCCCGAGTCCCTGCCGGTTTCCGCCAAACGCGAAGAGATCGTGGCCGCTATTGAGGCGCATCAGGTGGTGATCGTGTGCGGCGAGACGGGCTCGGGCAAGACCACGCAACTGCCCAAGATCGCCCTCGCCATGGGGCGCGGCAAGCTCAACTACCCTGGGGGCAAGGGGCCGATGATCGGCCACACGCAGCCGCGGCGGATTGCGGCGTCGAGCGTTGCCAAGCGCATCGCCGAGGAGTTGAAGACCCCACTGGGCGAGGTGGTTGGCTTCAAGGTGAGGTTTCAGGACAGGCTCTCGCGCGATGCGTCCGTCAAGCTGATGACGGATGGCATCCTGCTGGCTGAGACGCAGACCGATCCGCTGCTCAGAGCCTACGACACGATCATCATTGACGAGGCGCATGAACGCAGCCTGAACATCGATTTTCTGCTCGGCTACCTGCGCAACCTCCTGCCGCGCCGCCCCGACCTCAAGCTGATCATCACGTCGGCCACCATCGACACGGCCCGCTTCTCCGCCCACTTCGGTGGTGCCCCGGTGATCGAGGTGTCGGGGCGGACGTTCCCCGTCGAGTTGCGCTACCGCCCGTTCGGCGAGCCGGTGGCGGCCGAAGAGGGCGACGACGTCATCGACGACGATCGCGACCAGGTACAGGCCATCCTCGATGCCGTCGACGAGCTGGGCCGGGAAGGACCGGGCGACG
>JBKJTX010000128.1:0-5692 GCA_046590315.1 Ramlibacter sp.
GGCGGCGGGATGGATCACGACAGCATTGACCAGTACACGCAGTTCCTCTTGCAAAGCCGCGTGAACTCGCGGCTGGTCGAGTTTCGTGAAATGCACCCCGACGGCTCGCCGGGCGCCTTGCGCATGGTGTCCATCCTGGACGTGCTGAACGACGGCATCTCGGCCGTCTATACCTTCTACGAGCCTGACGCCTCCGCCAGCTACGGCACCTTCAGCGTGCTGTGGCAAATCGACCAAGCACGCCGGCTGCGCCTGCCGCACGTCTATCTTGGCTACTGGATCGGGCAGAGCCCGAAGATGAACTACAAGGCCCGCTTCACGCCGCACGAAGTTCTGTCAGACGGCCAGTGGGCTGCTGCCTCTAGCTCCGTTTAAGGCGTCGCTCGCGCACACAGCAGGCAAAAATTTCACATGATAAAATCCTGGATCATCCCAGGGGCTTGCCATGAGAAAAACCGATCCGGGCGCACCCGCCACCCCAACGATCCAGGTCATAGCGCGTATTTTCGCGCTGATTGACGTGCTGGCGTCGCGCGAAGAATCCATCTCCTTGAAAGAGATCAGTGAAAAGACGGGCCTGCATCCCTCCACCACCCACCGCATCCTGAACGACCTTGCAACGGGCCGCTTCGTGGACCGACCGGAGGCAGGCAGCTATCGCCTGGGTATGCGCCTGCTCGAGTTGGGCAACCTGGTCAAAGGACGCCTGAACGTGCGCGACGCAGCTTTGACCCCCATGCGTGAACTGCACAAGTTGATCCAGCAACCGGTCAACCTGAGCCTGCGCCAAGGCGACGAGATTGTGTACATCGAGCGCGCTTATAGCGAGCGCTCCGGTATGCAGGTGGTACGGGCCATTGGTGGGCGAGCGCCGCTACACCTGACCTCAACCGGAAAATTGTTTCTGGCGGCGGACGATCCGCAGCGCGTCCGCGCCTATGCCACGCGCACGGGCCTTGCCGGGCACACCCGCAATAGCATTACGCAGTTGCCCGTGTTGGAACGCGAACTCGCGAAGGCCCGCCAGTACGGCATTGCCCGCGACAACGAGGAACTGGAATTGGGCGTGCGTTGCATGGCCGCCGGCATTTACGACGATCAGAGCAAGTTGGTGGCTGGCCTGTCGATCTCCGCGCCGGCCGACCGGCTGGATGAAGGTTGGCTCACCAAGCTTCAGTCCACCGCGAGCCAGATATCGTCGGCGCTGGGCTCCAAAACCGCAAGCGTCAGGGCGGCGTAGCAGGTTTTATCCGTTGACCTGACGTACCACCGTACTCGGCGTAGCGGCGGGCGCCACGACAGGGTGCGATTCCACCCAGCGGCGCACGCGCTCGGCGTCGCCAATGCGGCTCAGCTTGCCGGCGGAATCCAGGAATACCATGATGAGTTTGCGGCCGGCGATCTTCGTCTGCATGACGAGACACTGGCCGGCCTCCGAGATGTAGCCCGTCTTTTGCAAGCCGATCTGCCAATCAGGGTTCTTCACCAAGCGGTTGGTGTTGTTGAACTGCAAGGTGCGGTTGCCCACGGCAACCTGGTGTCCGGTCGACGTGCTGAAGTCGCGCAGAACTTGATCTGAATAAGCGGTGCTCACCAATTTCGCGAGGTCATGCGCGCTGGACTGGTTGTTGCTCGACAGGCCCGTCGGCTCGACGTATTTGGTGTCTTTCATGCCGAGCATCTTGGCCTTGGCATTCATCAGCGATACGAAAGCGCCCATCCCGCCTGGATGGGTGCGGCCCAACGCGTGGGCGGCCCGGTTCTCGCTAGACATGAGCGCCAGGTGCAGCAATTCGCCGCGGGTGAGCATGGCCCCGACCCTCAGGCGCGAGCGGCTGCCCTTCTCGGTGTCCACATCGTCCTGGGTGATGGTGATCATTTCCTCCATCGGCAGCTTGGCTTCGCTGACGAGCAGGCCAGTCATGAGCTTGGTGAGCGAGGCAATCGGCAGGACTGCCGAGTCGTTTTTGCTGAACAGCACTTCGCGCGTTTCCTGGTCGATCACCAGGGCAACACTTGACTTGAGGTCGAGCTGGTCTTGCACCGAATGCAGACCGGCCAACTGCCCGTACGAGGGACGAGCAGGCACTATTGCGACCTGAACGACAGAGCGGCGCTTGCCGGCGAACGAGCGCACGACGCGCTTGGAGTCACCACTTTTGGCAACCGTGCCCTTACGGGGAGCTGCATCGGCAGGCGCGGGGGTCAGGGCGACCGCGAGGGCGACCACGGCGACGGAGCTGAGCAAACGCTTGAGATTGCGAATCATCGGGTGCGAGGCTTTCCGATACATCAATGGATCTCCCTTAACGTCACAACGACAGCCCGAGTTTACCTTGCGTTGAAAAAGTTACACAAGATCAACGACTTAAGTAACTCTCCTAATTCGATGTGTAAATTATAGGGGCAACCCTCAGCTTTGTGCCCCTTTCTCGCTCAGCTTTACTCTGTAACTTGTTGAGTCCATGACGAAAAATGGCTAGTTGGTCTCCCCGATTTCTTCCTTCGTGCCCGACAGCGCGCGCTGAACCCCCGAGACAATCGCTTTCAGCGACGCGGAAACGATATTCGAATCCATGCCCACGCCGAACAACGTGCGCTCGCCCACTCGAAGCTCCAGGTACGCCACGGCGCGGGCATCCGCGCCGGACGCAATGGCGTGCTCATGGTAGCCAAGCACGCGGATCGTTTGACCTGTGGCTTGGCCAAGGCCTTGCACGAACGCGTCGATGGGGCCATTGCCCGTGCCGCTAATGCTGTACGCGCGGCCGCCCATCTGGACTTGGGCGTCCAGCGACACCAGCGTGCCATCCTCAGCGCGCTGTTCCTCGACGATCCGGTGCTGCGGCACGGCGGCCGATTTAAGGCCGTACTCGCGCTCGAACGAATCCCACAGATCTGCCGCCGTAAATTCTTTGCCGGACGCGTCCATCGCCGCCTGTACAACTTGGCTGAACTCGATCTGCAGTCGGCGCGGCAATTCCAGGCCGTATTCGCTCTCCAGTAGGTAGGAAATGCCGCCCTTGCCCGACTGGCTGTTGACGCGGATCACCGCCTCGTAGCTGCGGCCCAGGTCCTTGGGGTCCAGTGGCAGATAAGGCATGTCCCAGATGTCGCTTTCCTTGCGCGCGGAAAAAGCTTTCTTGATAGCGTCCTGGTGAGAACCCGAGAACGAGGTGTACACGAGGTCGCCAGCGTAGGGATGGCGCGGATGCACGGGCAACTGGTTGCAGTGCTCCACGGTGCGCCGGATCTCGTCGATGTCGGAGAAGTCGAGGCCGGGAGAGACGCCCTGCGAATACAGATTCAAAGCCACGTTGACCAAGTCGAGGTTGCCCGTGCGCTCGCCGTTGCCGAGGAGGCACCCCTCCAGCCGGTCGGCGCCAGCCATCACCGCAAACTCCCCTGCTGCGGTACCGGTGCCGCGGTCGTTGTGCGGATGGACCGAGAGAACGATGGCATCGCGCCGGGCCAGGTTCCGGTGCATCCACTCGATCATGTCGGCGAAGATGTTGGGTGTTGAGTGCTCCACCGTCGAGGGCAGATTGACAATGCACTTGCGCTCGGGCGTTGGCTGCCACACCTCGGTCACAGCATCGACCACTCGCTTGGAGAATGGCAACTCGGTGCCGGAAAACATCTCCGGCGAGTACTGGAAGGTCCAATGCGTTTGCGGCTGCAGCGCCGCCAGTTCCTTGAAAAGGCGCGCCTGGCTGGTCGCCAGTTCCACGATCCCATCTTCATCCAAGCCCAGCACGACTTTGCGCATCACCGGCGCAGTGGCGTTGTACAGGTGCACGATCACCCGCTTTGCGCCCACCACCGACTCGAATGTGCGGCGGATCAGGGGCTCGCGCGCCTGAGTCAGCACCTGGATCGTCACGTCGTCCGGCACCAGGTCTTCGTCGATGAGCTTTCGGATGAAGTCGAATTCCACTTGCGAGGCGGACGGGAATCCAACCTCGATCTCCTTGAAGCCGATCGCCACCAGCGCTTCGAACATGCGCAACTTGCGCGGGATGTCCATCGGCTCAATCAGTGCCTGGTTGCCGTCCCTCAGATCCACGCTGCACCAAATGGGCGGGCGAGTCAGCACTGTATCCGGCCAAGTGCGGTCCGAAAGGCGCACGGGCGCAAAAGCGCGGTACTTGGTGGCGGGATTCTTCAACATGGGTCGGGTCCTTCGTGGGATTCGGGTTGGCCAGCAGCCCAAAGCAAAACGGCCCGCTGCTGGTGCAAACGGGCCGTTGTCAGGTGATGCGCGCGCGCTACCGTCTCCGCCCGTCGGGGGATAGCAGTAGCGCCAGCGAAATTCGGTTCATAAGCGGATGATAACCCATCTGAAAATCGTGAAGCGATTTTTAGATGAATGTCATCTGTGAAGGCCGGTTTCTTCAGGCTCATCAGTGGATGTGCTGATGACGCTGGTGGGTTGGCCCTTCGCCTTGCGCCAACCATAGACCACATACCCGCTGAGGCCATACACAACGAACAGGGCAAAAAGCACGATCGGCGGATGGATGTTGATCACAGCGATACCCAACGCCAGTGCCACGATCACAGCAAAGGGCACGCTCTTTTTCATTTGCACGTCCTTGAAGCTGTAGAACGGCACATTGGTCACCATCGTGAGGCCCGCGTACAGGGCGACGACGAACATCACCCATTCGAGCTCCGCTCCCTTGTAGCCCAGGTCATTCATCAACCAGATGAATCCGGCGATCAGCGCCGCGGCAGCGGGAGAAGGCAAGCCCTGGAAGTAGCGCTTGTCGACAACGCCCGTGTTTACGTTGAAGCGCGCCAGGCGCAATGCGGCGCACGCGCAATAGACGAAAGCGGCGAACCAGCCCCATCGGCCCAGCCCTCTCAGCGCCCACTCGTAGGAAATCAATGCCGGTGCCGCGCCGAAGGACACCATGTCGGAAAGGGAGTCCATCTGCTCGCCGAATGCACTCTGTGTGTTGGTCATGCGCGCAACGCGCCCATCGAGGCTGTCCAGCACCATCGCGCAGAAAACACCGACCGCCGCCAGGTCGAAGCGGGAATTCATCGCCATGACCACCGCGTAGAAGCCGCCGAACAATGCTGCCAGCGTGAACAGGTTGGGCAGGATGTAGATGCCCTTGCGCCGCTTGCGCACCACGATCCCCTCGGTAGGTGAGTGGTCCGGGAGATCGTTGCCGTCGTGCATAGGTCGCAAAGTGTAAGACCAAACAGAAAGCCGCCCGAAGGGGCGGCCTGCACGGACAAAGCCCCCCGAAGCGGGGCCCTGCTTCCCCCCTTAGTTTCTGGTCTGGTCCACCAGTTTGTTTTTCTTGATCCACGGCATCATCGCGCGCAGGGTCTCACCCACGGTCTCGATCTGGTGTTCGGCCATGATGCGGCGCTTGCTGAGGAGGGTCGGCGCGCCGGCGCGGTTTTCCAGGATGAAGTTCTTGGCGTACTCGCCGCTCTGGATGTCTTTCAACACCTGCTTCATCACCTTCTTGGTTTCGTCGGTCACGATGCGCGGGCCGGTGACGTACTCGCCGTACTCCGCATTGTTCGAGATCGAGTAGTTCATGTTGGCGATGCCGCCTTCATAGATCATGTCGACGATCAGCTTCAGCTCGTGCAGGCACTCGAAGTACGCCATCTCGGGCGCGTAGCCCGCTTCCACCAGCGTCTCGAAACTAGCCTTGATCAGTTCGAC
>JBKJTX010000130.1:0-8037 GCA_046590315.1 Ramlibacter sp.
CGCAGTCCTCAAGCCCTTCAAACTGGAAGAAGTCCGCGAGGCGCTGGCCGAATGTGGCGTCACCGGCCTCACCGTGACCGAGGTCAAGGGCTTCGGCCGCCAGAAAGGCCACACCGAGCTGTACAGGGGCGCCGAGTACGTGGTGGATTTCCTGCCGAAGGTCAAAGTGGAAGTGGTGGTGAAGGACGGGGACGTCGAGCGCTGCGTCGACGCGATCGTGAAGGCCGCCCGCACCGGCAAGATCGGCGACGGCAAGATCTTCATCACGAGCGTCGAGCGCGTGGTTCGCATCCGCACTGGTGAGACTGACGAGTCGGCGGTGTAGCGTTCACTTAAAAATCGCTGCGCGTTGCTTCGCTTCGCCGGAGTAGTGGGCAGCAGGCTGCGCACTTCGCGGATCACGCGCAACAACGTGAAGCGTGATCCCCCTTGTGAGAAGGATCCGGCTTTGCCGGTCCGTTCACACTGATCAATCACTCAATAAAGTCGTGTAACGACTTTATTGAGTGAACGACTACGCGGGTTCGTCGCCGAGGGTGAAGTAGAAGGTCGCGCCCTCGCCGGGGCGCGAATGCGCCCACACCCTGCCTGAATGGCGCGAAATGATGCGCCGCACATTCGCGAGCCCAATGCCGGTTCCGGGGAACTCACGTTCCGAATGCAGCCGCTGGAAAGCGCCGAACATGTTGCGCGCATACATCGTATCGAAGCCAACGCCGTTGTCGCGCACGAAGAAGACGGTCTCACCCTCGGGTCCGGGATGAGCACCCACGGCAATCTCCGGCTGAGGGTCGCGGCTAGAGAACTTCCATGCATTGCCCAATAAGTTGTCCATCACGAGCTGCAGCAGCCGGGAATCGCCCTCGGCCCGGAGTCCAGGCTGGATGGAAACGCTGGCCGTGCTGTGTGGCGACTGCTCGCGGCACGCAGCCGCCGCCGTGGTCGCCAGGCTGGAGAGATCAACCGGTTCCCACCGCAACTGGGTGCGCGAAAGTTGCGCGAGCGAGAGGATCGCGTCGATCATTTCGGACGTGCGTGCCACGCCCTCGCGCATGCGCGAGAGAAAGTGCAGGGCGCGCTCGCCGGTCTGGGGGCCCATTTCCTTTTCCAGCGCCTGGCTGAAGCCGCCGATGGCTGCGAGTGGAGCGCGCAAGTCGTGGGCAACCGAATAGGAAAAGGCCTGCAGTTCCTGGTTCGCCATCTCCAGCTGGGCCGTGCGCTGCTTCACGCGATGTTCCAGCTCCGCGTTGAGCCGCAGGATCTCGTCCTGGGCGCGCCGCCGCTCGCTCACGTCCCGGAAATAGATGGTCAGCCCGCCGTTGCGTGAGGGGTAGGCGCGGATCTCAGCCCAAATCGCGAGCGGCTCAAAGTACGCCTCGAACTCCACGGTGCGTCCCTCCGACAGGGCACGGGCGTAGTTGACCTCAAAGGCGGTACCGCGCGCCTCCGGAAACTGCTCCCACATGTGCGTGCCCAGCAGCTCTGCGCGCGTGCGTCTGAGTATGCGTTCGGCCTCAGGATTGAGGTAAGTGAAGGTCATGTCGCGGTCCACCGTGACAAGGGCGTCGGTGACGCTCTCCAGCGTGGCGGTGAGCTGCTCGGCCAGGTGACGGATCTCCTCCTCGGCAACCTCCCGGTCCGTGGTGTCCTGGAGCGCGCCCTGTACGCGGCAGATGGAACCGGTGGCATCGCGCACTGCCTCGCCGATGGAGCGCACCGCGAGTCGGCGTCCGCCGGAGGTGACGATCTGCAGCTCGAGGTCGAAGGGCTTTCCGTCGCGAGCGCAGGCCTGGAACGCTTCCAGCACGTCCGCCCGGTGTGCTGGCACGTAGAACTGCGCGGCTTCATCGAAAGTGGGTGTGTAGCCCGGGGGTACCTCGTGGATGACGCACAACTCATCTGACCACGTCGTCGCAAGCGACGGGAGCTCCACTTCCCAGGCCCCGATTCTCCCCAGACGGCTCGCGATACCCAGGAGCGCCCGGTTGCGATTCAGCCGCTCCAGAGAGGCCCTTTGTTCGGTAACGTCACGCGTGAGGTACAAAACGCTTTCGACCAGACCATCCCGTCCGCGCAACGGTACCGCGTGGGTGTCCATCCAAAGCAATTTGCCCTGCTGACCGATGGCGCGCACCTGCAGTTGCCCGGTACCTCCGCCGATCACTGTGCTGTGCAGCGTAAGCCAGGCTTCGCGGTCTTCGGGGTGGATGAAGCCCGCCACCGCCTCACCCAGCACGGACGCGAGCGACGGCACTTCAATCATTGCCAACCCCGCCGGGTTCATGTCCAGCACGTTGCCCGCCAGCGAGACTACCTTGACGCACTCGGGCTCGTTCTCGATGACGGCGCGCAGACGCGCTTCGCTCGCATGCAGCGCCGCTTCGGCGCGAAGGCGCTGGGCATCGGTGCGGCGGGCTTCCAGCGCAAAGGAAAAATTTTCGGCGAGAGTGGCCAATAGGGCCAACTCGCTTTCGTTGAAGTACATCGGCTCGGACGCGTAGACCAGGAATACGGCGGCGGGCCGGCCTTCGAGCTTCAGCGGAAACGCGGCGCAACTGCGAAAGCCCCGAGCCAGCGCCTGCGACCTGGAGGCAAAGAATTGGGTGTCGGCCGCGATGTCGTTGCACACGGCGGGCGCGCCAGTCCGAAAAGCGGTGCCGCCGGGACCCATGCCTTCGCGCTGATCGGGGTCGGTGGTCACTACGACCTCGTCGATGTAGCCATCATCCCGGCCCCACCGTGCGACCGGTTCGAGTTTGTCTTTGAGCGGATCGTTGCGACCCACCCAGGCCATCAGGAACCCGCCGCGTTCAACCGCGATGCGGCAGGCCGCTTCATAAAGCTGCTGCTCGCCGGCCACGCGGACGATGACTTCGTTGATTCCGCTCGCGACAGCATAGAGGCGGTTCAAGCGGCTGATTTTCTCCGCCGGGCGCATGGTGTGGCCTTCCCTGCCTTTCATCGCTCAGTATAGGCGGGCAGTGGCGCCTGGGAGCACAAAGGCTCGACTAGATTTGCGACATGTCGGTGGAGCCCGAAGCCATACGGGCGGCTTCGACCAGGCGCGGCAGCAGGGTCTCCACACCGGGTGCGACGCTCACCAGGTCCATTTGCCAATCGCTCATGAAGCCGTGGTCGACGCTCGCCTGCAAGAAGGCTAGCAAGGGGGTGAAGTAGCCGTTGACATCGAGCAAGCCCACCGGCTTATCGTGATAGCCAAGCTGGCGCCAACTCCAGACTTCAAAAAATTCCTCGAGCGTCCCGATGCCCCCCGGCAGTGCCAGGAATGCATCAGCTCGCTCGGCCATCATGCGCTTGCGGTCATGCATGTTGTCAACCACGTGCAGCTCGGTGCAATCCAGCTTCGCCCACTCGCGTTCAACCAACGTATGCGGGATGACTCCGACCACCCGGCCGCCAGCGGACAGCGTGGCATTGGCGACAACGCCCATCAGACCGTTGTTGCCACCCCCATACACCAGTTGGCCCCCGTGCTCGCCGATCCAGCGGCCAACGTCCGCGGCGATGGCGGTGAATTCCGTCGCTGCGCCGGCGCGCGAACCGCAGTAGACGCACAACGAAAAGGTGGGTTTCACGGCCCAAACCTTTGGTATAGGGCGGCCAACCAGATGCCGGCGCACAGGATCACGCTGAGAAGTACCGCGGCGCTGCCCATGTCCTTGGCGCGCTTGGACAGCTCATGCCACTCGGCACCGATGCGGTCCACCGCATTCTCGAGCCCGGTGTTGAGCAGTTCCACCGTCAGCACGATCAATACCGACCCGGCCAGCAGGGCCACTTCGACCCAACCGCGTCCCAGCCAGAACGCAGCTGGCAACAGCACCACCGAAGCGAGAGCCTCCTGGCGGAAAGCCGTTTCATCCCAGCCGGCACGCAATCCAGCGAGCGAAAACCCGGCTGCGTGCCAAATCCGGTCGAGGCCGGAACGAAGTTTTTGCTGGTCTGCAGGAGAGATGGTGTCAGGAGGCGATGACATGCAGATGATTGTGCGCTAGGTCGATTCAACCGCAACCAGTCGGGTGCCGGCCAGGGCATCGTGCAAAAACTGCCGCTGCGGGTGCAGAAAGCTCAGCAGCGCCCAGAGCGCCATCCAGCCCAGCACGGCAGTCGATATACCGAGGGCCCCGAGCTTGAGTGGCGCGATGAAGGCCAGTGGCGGCAGGACCCACAGCCAGCTGCATGCATAGCGGAACAGCGCGCGCAATTGCCCGGGTGGCCGGCCGGCGCGATCTTCCATGCGGATTCTCCAGGTGCGCATGGCCAGGGTCTGGCCGCGGCTCCAGCACCAGGAAAAGTACAAGCCGAAGACAACTGCCAGCAAGCCGATCAGGAGCGGCCGGCGCGGGTCCATGCCACTTCGGACGTCGCCGGCAATGCTGAACAGCATGGTCGCAGCGAAGGCGATGCCGAAGAGCAGCATGCTTTCGTAGAGAAGGCACGCGAGTCGGCGCGCGAGGCTGGGCGCCACGATCAATATCCCCCCAGCGTCAATTGGGCGCCGGGTTGGGCGCAGGGCCCTGCTGGGGCGAGAGCGGGTTGTGGTCGACCTGATTGGGCGCAGCGGCGACGCGCGGCGTCATGGGTTCCGGCCGCGGCTTCGGCCTCGGCTTGGGCACCACTGCGAGCTTTTCGGGCGCAACCGGCTTGACCGCAGCAGCCGTCGCGGGTGACTTGGTCGCCCCGGCGGCGAGCTTGCGCTTTTCTTCAGCAGGCAACGCCTGGTACGCCTCCCACTTGGCCTTTTTGTCATCGGCCGGAATCTGCTGGGTCTCGCCGAAACTAAGCCGGGCCTGAATGCGCTGCTGCGTGCTGAGCGACGCCCACTCATTCATACGGCTGTGCAGTTTGGCCTGCTCGGCGCCCGACATCTTGGGAAAGTTCGCCGAAAGCGCCAGCCATTTGCGCTTTCGAGCTTCGCTGAGGGTATCCCACCTGGGCGGAGCCAACGGTCCCAGAGACTGTTGCTGCGCCGGGGTGAGCTCGGTCCACAGCGGCTTGGTCAGCGCTTTAACGGCAACCGACTTCGACGCGGATGGACGCGCCACGCCAGGCCGGGGCGTGCTTGCTGCGGGCCGGGGTGCGCTCGCGCCGACCACGGCGGGCGTCGAGACGGGAGCCGGCATCTGGGACAGCGCCAGACGCGGGAGCACGCACAAACCCAGCCAGAACAGGGCGCCAACGGTGAGGGACAGCCGGGGGACAGGCACGGGAAGCCTTCCGCTGTTATTCCCTGCCGGACTTCAAGAACTGGACGAATCCCGGATCCGCATAGGCGGCCGGCGGAAGATCATCGGTCAGGAGCGCGGCATCGACCTCGGCCACTTCGGTGGCACGGCGGTCGTTTTCAATGGTGTGGATGAGGATCAGGCCGGCGGCCAGCGCGATCAGGGGCAGCACCGAGGCGATGCGATTCCAAAAACTTTGGCCTTCGTCACCGAAAGTCAGGGCAGCAGCGCCGCCCGAAGCGACGACAGACGAAGCGGTGCGCAGGCTGGCGGCGCGTTTGCGTTGGGCCACGGCCTGCGTGCGTGCGGCACGCAGCCGCTCGCTGACGTGGTAGGGCAGCTCCGCCGCACCTGAAGAAAGGCGGGCGGCGACCTGACGGCCAAAACGGTCCTGCGGGGTGTAAAGCATGTTCGTCATAGTTGTATTCCCTTTGCCTTCAACGCCTTGCTGAGGGCCTGGACTGCCCGGGAACAGTGCGTCTTGACGCTGCCTTCCGAACATCCCATGGCCGCTGCCGTCTCGGCCACGTCCATGTCCTCCCAGTAACGCATCAGGAAGGCTTCACGTTGACGGGCCGGCAACTCCTGAATTTGCGCTTCAATCTGACGCAAGGTTTGGGCCCGCCGGGTCGTGTCCTCGGCACTCTCCGCCTGCTGAGAGCCTTCTGCAAAGGTAAAAGTTTCAAGAAGATCGAATTCCCCATCGTCACCGGCCGATTCGAAGTCGCTCATGTTCGAAAACAGCGCTTTTCGGGTTTTTTGGCGGCGAAACCAGTCCAGCGTGCAGTTGGACAGGATGCGCTGGAACAGCATGGGGAGCTCGTTCGGCGGTTTGTCGCCATAGTGCTCGGCCAGCTTCATCATGCTGTCCTGCACGATGTCGAGCGCGGCCTCCTCGTCGCGAACGTGATAGATCGAGCGCTTGAAGGCCCGCTTCTCGACGCTCTTGAGAAAGTCGGAGAGTTCTCTTTCGGTTGCCAAGGAGTTCCGGACCTGGACGGCTCTGGTTTTGTATCGTCTGACGCGCTTTTTTGCGCCGCTTTTGGGGGCCGCAGCCTCAAATTATCGCATCGCGGCGAGCGCTTTTTGCCGGGCTGCCGTGCTGCAGTGCGATAATCCGGCTGCAAGTCAAAAGGCAAACGAGCCCTGATCCGGCGGTGCGATAGGCCCGCCCATGGTCCGGTGTTCAAAGTCCCGCAACGGCCGCACAAGGGCGCGTGAGGGGCACCCAAGGTTTTTCGTCAGAGAAAATCGCAAAGGTTCATCATGGAAATCTCCAAAGCGGAAATATCCGCCGCTGCCGCCACGACCGGCGGCAACCCTCTCGAACTCCGCGGCGCGGAAATTCTCATCAAGGCGCTGCAAGCCGAAGGCGTGAAGTACGTCTGGGGCTATCCGGGCGGCGCGGTGTTGCACATCTACGACGCCTTCTACAAGCAGGACACCATCCAGCACATCCTGGTGCGCCACGAGCAGGCTGCCGTGCACGCCGCAGACGGCTACGCCCGCGCCACCGGGGACGTCGGCGTGGCCCTGGTCACCTCCGGCCCGGGCGTCACGAACGCAGTGACCGGCATCGCCACCGCGTACATGGACTCGATCCCGATGGTGATCATCACCGGTCAGGTCCCCACGCACGCGATTGGCCTGGACGCTTTCCAGGAGTGCGACACCGTGGGCATCACGCGCCCCATCGTGAAGCACAACTTCCTGGTGAAGGATGTTCGCCAGATGGCCGAAGTGATGAAGAAAGCCTTCCACATCGCGCGTACCGGTCGGCCCGGCCCTGTGGTGGTAGACGTTCCAAAGGACGTTTCCTTCAACAAGACCACCTATACCGGCTACCCCGACAAGGTAGAGATGCGTTCGTACAACCCGGTCCGCAAGGGCCACGGCGGCCAGATCCGCAAGGCATTACAGCTTTTGATGGCGGCCAAGCGGCCGTACATTTATACCGGCGGGGGCGTGATCCTGAGCAATGCGACGGCGGAACTGCGTCAGCTGGTGGACATGCTGGGCTATCCCTGCACCAACACCTTGATGGGGTTGGGCGCTTACCCGGCGAGCGATCGCAAGTTCCTCGGCATGCTAGGCATGCACGGCACGATCGAAGCCAACAACGCGATGCAGAACTGCGACGTGCTGCTTGCCGTCGGCGCGCGCTTCGATGACCGCGTGATCGGCAATCCCAAGCATTTTGCGCAAAACGAGCGCAAGATCATTCACATCGACATCGACCCTTCGAGCATCTCGAAGCGGGTAAAGGTCGACATCCCGATTGTCGGCGACGTGAAAGACGTGCTCACCGAGCTGATCGCGATGCTCAAGGAAACCGGCACCAAACCTGATGGCAACGCGCTGGGCGCCTGGTGGGAAACCATCGAGGCCTGGCGCAAGAAGGACTGCCTCAAGTACGACCGCAAGAACACTGACGTGATCAAGCCCCAGTACGTGGTGGAAACCTTGTGGAACATGACCAAGGATGCCGACGCGTACATCACATCCGACGTCGGCCAGCACCAGATGTGGGCCGCGCAGTACTACCGCTTCGACCAGCCACGCCGATGGATCAACTCCGGGGGCCTGGGCACGATGGGCGTGGGCCTGCCGTACGCGATGGGCATCAAGCTCGCGAAGCCCGAGGCCGACGTGTTCTGCATCACGGGCGAAGGCTCGATCCAGATGTGCATCCAGGAGCTCTCGACCTGCCTGCAGTACAAGACGCCGGTCAAGATCGTCTCGTTGAACAACCGCTATCTCGGCATGGTGCGGCAGTGGCAGCAGATCGACT
>JBKJTX010000174.1:0-3657 GCA_046590315.1 Ramlibacter sp.
ACCACAGACACCCGCAGCCCCCGCCCGCCCTGCCCCTCGGCCAACTCGAGTTGGGTGTTGTGCACATGCGCGATCTCGTCTGCGATGGCCAAACCCAGGCCGTTGCCTTCGCCTTGCGTGCCGCGCACGCGATAGAAGCGTTCTAGCACGCGCTGTCTCTCCACCGCGGCAACGCCCGGTCCGTCGTCTTCCACTTCCAATAAAGACCCGCCGCCTGGCGCGGGCCCGCAGCGGATGGTGACGGTGCCTCCCTCGGGCGTGTACTTGACGGCGTTGTCCACCAGGTTGGTGAGCAATTCGCGTAGCAGCCACTCGTGCCCCATGACCTCCGCGGGCCTCGCGTCCAGTCCGAAATCGATACGCTTGTCGGTCGCGGCGTCCAGGTGCGCTTCGAGGATGTCCTCGGACAGCGCCTTGAGGTCGACGGCGAGCATGGGCTGCGCTTGCATCGTGCGCGCGTCGGCGCGAGAAAGCGCAAGCAACTGGTTGGCGAGTTGTGACGTGCGCCGCGTCGCGCTGCGAAGTTTGTTGACCTGGTCGACGCGCAACCGCACGCTGCCGTCGGTGGGACTGGCCGCATTGGCGGCCTGCGCCCAGGCCTCGACCTGCGCTTGCAAACCCGCCAGCGGCGTGCGCAGCTGGTGCGCCGCATCTGCGATAAAACGCCGCTGGCTCTCCGCCTGCGCGTTGACTAAACCAAAAAGGCGATTGAGTGAGTCGACCAGGGGCTGCACTTCTTCCGGCGATGCGCTTTCGTCGATGGCACTCAAGTCGCGCGGCGAGCGACGCTCCACAGCTTCGCGCAGATCCAGCAGCGGTTTGAGCGCGCGCTCCACCGCCCAACGCACCGCGAACGCCGCGGCCGCCACCAGGAACAGGTTGGGCAGCAACACCTTGAGCAGGATGGAGCGGGCCCATTGCTGGCGCGGGTCGGAGCCGTCCGCCAGCACCACCGTGACCTCGCCGAGCACGGTCTGCTGGCGGTGCCGCACGATCCGCCATGTGACGCCGAGCTTTTCCTCGCTGTGGAATTCGGGCTCGGGGGTCGTCGGCGGCAGCTCGCATAGCCAGGGCTCGCCGCGCAGGGGTTTTCCGTCGGGGTCGCAAATGGCATAGCCCGACGTCGGACCGTTGAGGAACTCCTCGACGGCCGGCGCGAGCAAAAGCACCGGCGGGTCGTTGCTGCGCATGCCCTCGGCGATGATCGAATCGGCCAGCAGCGGCGTCAGCGCGAGCAGGCGCTGGTCCTGCTGCAGCGCGACGCTGTCGGCCGAGCGGTAGTCAAACCAGGCATTGATCAGCGCCAACAATACCAGCGGCGCGATCAGCATCACCAGCAGGCGCCGCCGCAAGCCTGACGTCACACCGACAACTTCGCCGCTACGGCGCTTGCGCCCGGCTGCCGCGGGCAGGAAGCGCAGATTCACGACGCGCCGGGCTCGCTCAACTCGAGCCGGTAGCCGAACCCGCGGATGGAACGCAAGGTGACTCCGTGTTGCTCCAGTTTGCCCCGCAGCCGAGAGATATAGACCTCCACTGCGTTGGGCGTGATCTCCTTGTCCCATCCGGTGAGCGCTTGCAGCAGTTTCTCCTTGCTGGCGGGCTTGGGCGCGTTGATCAGGAGGTATTCGAGCACGGTCCACTCGCGCGGACCCAGTTCGATCGCCGTAACCTGATCTTGGTGTCGCGCACTGGCACGGCGGTTGGCGGTGTCCAGTTCGATGGGACCGAAACTCAAGATGGCCGTGGTGGCCGCCTGCGACCTGCGCAGCAGTGCGCGCAACCGCGCCAGCAGCTCTGGGAGTTCGAAGGGCTTGACCATGTAGTCGTCGGCGCCCAGGTCCAGGCCTTGCACGCGGTCATGCAACGCGTCGCGCGCAGTGAGGATCAGCACCGGCATGGCGTGGCTGGCCATGTCGGGGCGGCGCAGGCGCTTGGTGAGTTCGATGCCGTCTATCCCCGGCAGCCCGATGTCGATGATCGCGACGTCGAACACCTCCGCGCGCAGCACTTCCTCTGCGCGCTCGCCGCTCCCGACCCAATCGACCGCATAGCCGGCGTCGGAGAGGCCCAGCTTGATGCCGCTGGCCACCATCACATCGTCTTCCACGAGCAGCAGGCGCATGCGACCCTTCAAGGGCGGTAGTAGCCGCGGTACCAGTCGACGAATGCAGGCAGGCCCTGCGACAGCAGCGTCACCGGGCTGAAGCCCACAGCCTTCTGCAATGCCGAGGTATCGGCATAGGTGGCGATCATGTCGCCCGGTTGCATCGGCAGCAGAGTCTTGACCGCAGGCTTGCCGACAGCGCGTTCCAGGATGTCAATGAATTCGAGCAGCGGCACCGGCGTGTGATTGCCGATGTTGAAGATACGTGACGCCGCGCCATCCAGCGGCGCAGGCGGCGCGTCGAGCAGTCGCACCACCGCTTCCACGGCGTCTGCGATATATGTGAAGTCGCGGCTCATGCGTCCTTCATTGAAGACCTCGATCGCCTGGCCTTCGAACATCGCGCGGGTGAAGCTGAAGTAGGCCATATCCGGCCGCCCCCAGGGCCCATACACGGTGAAGAAACGCAGCCCCGTCACCGGCAATCCGTACAGATGGCTGTAGGTGTGCGCCATGAGCTCATTGGATTTCTTGGTGGCGGCGTAGAGGCTGACCGGATGGTCGACCGGATCGGTCTCGGAGAACGGCAGCTTGGTGTTGTTGCCGTAGACGCTCGAACTGCTCGCGTAAACCAGGTGCTGCACGCCGGCATGGCGGCAGCCTTCCAGCACGTTCGCAAAACCCACGAGGTTGCTCTCCACATAGGCCTTTGGGTTGCGCATCGAATAGCGCACGCCGGCCTGGGCCGCCAAATGCACCACGCGCTCGGCACCGCATCGCGCAAAGAGGGCTTCCACCGAAGGCGCTTGCGCGACGTCCATTTGTTCGAAACGGAAGTTCGGATACTTTCGCAGTTCGGCCAGCCGAGCCTGCTTTAGCTGCGGGTCGTAGTAGGCGTTGAGATTGTCGACACCGGTTACTTCGTCGCCGCGTTCGAGCAGACGCAAAGCGGTGTGCATGCCGATGAAGCCGGCCGCGCCGGTAACCAGCACCTTCACGCGTGGCTTCCGAAAGGTGGCCTAGCGCCCGATGGCATGGTATTCAAAGCCGCGAGCGCGCAGCGGCGCCGGGTCGTACAGGTTGCGGCCGTCGAACACCACCGGGTTGCGCAGCGCAGCGGCGATGGCGTCGAAATCGGGACTGCGGAATTCCTTCCACTCGGTCGCGATCACCAGTGCATCAGCGCCTGTGAGCGCGTCCATCGCACTGGCTGCGTAGCTGAGGCCTGGCAGCGGGCCCATGGCGCGCCGCGCGGCTTCCATTGCCACCGGGTCATAGGCAGTCACCTGCGCTCCCGCAGCCAGCAAGGCCTCGATGATCGCGCGGCTCGGGGCCTCGCGCATGTCGTCGGTATTGGCCTTGAAGGCCAAGCCCCACAAGGCAAAGCGCCGGCCCGCCAGCTGCGCACCAAAGCGCTGTTGGATTTTTTGCGGCAGCACGCGCTTCTGGTGTTCGTTGGCCGTTTCCACTGCGGCGAGCACTTTCATATCCAGCGCCGCGTCCTGGCGCGCAGTGCGCAGCAGCGCCTGCACGTCCTTGGGGAAGCAAGA